>NZ_LZHM01000044.1:0-67286 GCF_001690875.1 Gilliamella sp. wkB18 | reverse complement strand
AAAATTATTTTTGTGTTTACTTAATTTAGTTATTAAGTGAATAGAAAGATAAAGCTCTTTAACAATAAGGAACAAGCTGAAAGAAACGAGTTCTCGTTTTGCTGGAGGAATCGATATGTAAATATAGGTGACTGAAAGCGAAAAGAGAAGAAAGCGTAATTAACCAAGACAACTGTGAGTTGTAAGGTTAAGAAATTAAGCGTACACGGTGGATGCCTAGGCAATCAGAGGCGAAGAAGGACGTGTTAATCTGCGAAAAGCGACGGTGAGCTGATAAAAAGCGTTATAGCCGTTGATGTCCGAATGGGGAAACCCAATGTAGGTAACTACATTATTGTCTGATGAATCCATAGTCAGATGAGGCGAACCGGGAGAACTGAAACATCTAAGTACCCCGAGGAAAAGAAATCAACCGAGATTCCCTGAGTAGCGGCGAGCGAAAGGGGAGGAGCCCAAGCGGGTAGCATAGTATATTAGTGGAAGCGTTCAGGAAAGTCGCACTATAGAGGGTGAAAGTCCCGTACACGAAAGTATATTATGTGGAAGCTTATAGAGTAGGGCGGGACACGTGATATCCTGTCTGAAGAAGGGGGGACCATCCTCCAAGGCTAAATACTCCTGATTGACCGATAGTGAACCAGTACCGTGAGGGAAAGGCGAAAAGAACCCCGGGAGGGGAGTGAAATAGACCCTGAAACCGTGTACGTACAATCAGTGGGAGCATGTATCATTAGATATGTGTGACTGCGTACCTTTTGTATAATGGGTCAGCGACTTATATTCTGTAGCAAGGTTAACCGAATAGGGGAGCCGAAGGGAAACCGAGTATTAACTGTGCGTTAAGTTGCAGGGTATAGACCCGAAACCCGGTGATCTAGCCATGGGCAGGTTGAAGGTTGGTTAACACTAACTGGAGGACCGAACCGACTAATGTTGAAAAATTAGCGGATGACCTGTGGCTGGGGGTGAAAGGCCAATCAAACCGGGAGATAGCTGGTTCTCCCCGAAAGCTATTTAGGTAGCGCCTCATGAGTAACTGTTGGGGGTAGAGCACTGTTTCGGCTAGGGGGCCATCCCGGCTTACCAACCCGATGCAAACTCCGAATACTGACAAGTTTAATCATGGGAGACACACGGCGGGTGCTAACGTTCGTCGTGAAGAGGGAAACAACCCAGACCGCCAGCTAAGGTCCCAAAGTCATAGTTAAGTGGGAAACGAAGTGGGAAGGCTTAGACAGCTAGGATGTTGGCTTAGAAGCAGCCATCATTTAAAGAAAGCGTAATAGCTCACTAGTCGAGTCGGCCTGCGCGGAAGATGTAACGGGGCTAAAACTATGCACCGAAGCTGCGGCAGTGCACGTAAGTGCATTGGGTAGGGGAGCGTTCTGTAAGCCGTAGAAGGTATGTTGTGAGGCATGCTGGAGGTATCAGAAGTGCGAATGCTGACATAAGTAACGATAAAGCGGGTGAAAAGCCCGCTCGCCGGAAGACCAAGGGTTCCTGTCCAACGTTAATCGGGGCAGGGTGAGTCGACCCCTAAGGAGAGGCCGAAGGGCGTATCTGATGGGAAACGGGTTAATATTCCCGTACTGGCTATAACTGCGATGGGGGGACGAAGAAGGCTAGGTTATCCACCTGTTGGATGGTGGTTTAAGCGTGTAGGGGTGTGATTAGGCAAATCCGGTCACTGAGACCCTGAGGCGTGATGACGAGCTACTAAGGTAGTGAAGTAATTGATGCCAAGCTTCCAGGAAAATCCTCTAAGCTTCAGGTTATAGTTAATCGTACCCGAAACCGACACAGGTGGTCAGGTAGAGAATACTCAGGCGCTTGAGAGAACTCGGGTGAAGGAACTAGGCAAAATGGTGCCGTAACTTCGGGAGAAGGCACGCTGATGGTAATTGAACTCCCACGCGGATGTAGGTGAAATCAGTCGAAGATACCAGCTGGCTGCAACTGTTTAATAAAAACACAGCACTGTGCAAACACGAAAGTGGACGTATACGGTGTGACGCCTGCCCGGTGCTGGAAGGTTAATTGATGGGGTTATGCGAATGCAGAAGCTCCTGATCGAAGCCCCAGTAAACGGCGGCCGTAACTATAACGGTCCTAAGGTAGCGAAATTCCTTGTCGGGTAAGTTCCGACCTGCACGAATGGCGTAATGATGGCCAGGCTGTCTCCACCCGAGACTCAGTGAAATTGAATTTGCCGTGAAGATGCGGTGTACCCGTGGCAAGACGGAAAGACCCCGTGAACCTTTACTATAGCTTGACAGTGAACATTGAGCCTTAATGTGTAGGATAGGTGGGAGGCAAAGAAGCATGCACGCCAGTGTGTGTGGAGTCGACCTTGAAATACCACCCTTTAATGTTTGATGTTCTAACCTATACTTCTGAATCGAGGTAAGGGACACTGTCTGGTGGGTAGTTTGACTGGGGCGGTCTCCTCCCAAAGAGTAACGGAGGAGCACGAAGGTTAGCTAATCCTGGTCGGACATCAGGAGGTTAGTGCAATGGCAAAAGCTAGCTTGACTGCGAGAGTGACGGCTCGAGCAGGTACGAAAGTAGGTCATAGTGATCCGGTGGTTCTGAATGGAAGGGCCATCGCTCAACGGATAAAAGGTACTCCGGGGATAACAGGCTGATACCGCCCAAGAGTTCATATCGACGGCGGTGTTTGGCACCTCGATGTCGGCTCATCACATCCTGGGGCTGAAGTAGGTCCCAAGGGTACGGCTGTTCGCCGTTTAAAGTGGTACGCGAGCTGGGTTTAGAACGTCGTGAGACAGTTCGGTCCCTATCTGCCATGGGCGTAGGAAAATTGAGAGGGTTTGCTTCTAGTACGAGAGGACCGAAGTGAACGCACCGCTGGTGTTCGGGTTGTGATGCCAATTGCATTGCCCGGTAGCTACGTGCGGAATAGATAAGTGCTGAAAGCATCTAAGCACGAAACTAGCCTTAAGATGAGTTTTCCCTGAAGAGATTCAGTAAGGTTCGTTTGAGACTAAGACGTAGATAGGTCAGGTGTGTAAGTGTAGTGATACATTGAGCTAACTGATACTAATGAACCGAGAGTCTTAACCTTACAACTCGGAGTTGTTTTGTGATTACGTGAAGAGAAGCGTTTGATGACTAAGTCATCGAAATTGGATTAAATGTTGATTGAGTGGTTTGTTCCGAATTGAGAGATTGGTGTTATTATGAGATAATGAGCACTGATTGTAGAAGAGAAAAGAATATGTCTGGCGGTAATAGCGCGGTGGTCCCACCTGACCCCATGCCGAACTCAGAAGTGAAACGCCGTAGTGCCGATGGTAGTGTGGGTATTACCCATGTGAGAGTAGGGTGCCGCCAGACTTTTTAAATTATAGAGAGCCCAGCAGAGATGCTGGGCTTTTTTATGTCTATTAATTATCTTTAGAACAAGCCTTGCTATATAAAAGAATAAATACGCTTGGAATGTGAATAAATAATAATCATAATATTTAAGGGGTATAAAAAATAACTTATTTATTAGCATATTTATTCGATTAATATCATTTTACTATTTATTTATTCTTGTATGTATGAAACAATTTAGTCATATAAAAATAGATTTTTGAGGTAGTCAGTGATCGACAATGATGGCTACCGTCCAAATGTAGGAATAGTTATTTGTAACCAGCATGGCCAAGTACTTTGGGCCCGTCGTTTTGGGCAAAATTCTTGGCAATTTCCTCAGGGCGGAATAAAACAAAACGAAACTCCTGAGCAGGCAATGTTTCGTGAACTAAATGAAGAAGTAGGGTTATTACCAAAAGATGTAAAAATTTTATCTGTTACTAATGGTTGGTTGCGTTATAAATTACCTAAACGAATGATAAGATGGGAAAATCAACCTGTATGTATCGGACAAAAGCAGAAGTGGTTTTTATTACAACTAATCTCTGACACATCGGTAATTAACCTTAACATGTCCCCAAATCCTGAATTTGATGATTGGAAATGGGTAAATTATTGGTATCCTATACGACAAGTTATAGCTTTTAAGCGTGATGTATATAGAAAAGCAATGAAAGAATTCTCATTGTTTGTTTTTTCGATACAGTCTGAAATAGAGATTTCATCAATAAATAATTCTAAAAAGAAACGATTTAATTCCTTTGTTCATAAACGTAAAAATAAAAAGCGTATAAAAAAATGAATCAATATTTAAAATTTCCTAATTTTGATCCAATTGTCTTTTCAATTGGCCCAATATCACTTCATTGGTACGGTGCAATGTATTTGTTTGGTGTGCTTGGCGCATTTTACTTGGCTAAGCGTCGAGTGGACAAATCAAATAATCAATGGACATTGCAACAGGTAGAAAATTTATTATTTTGGGGGTTTTTAGGCCTTTTTATTGGAGGAAGATTGGGGTATGTATTTTTTTACAATTTCGCTACTTTTATTAAAAACCCTATAGTGTTATTTAAAGTCTGGGAAGGAGGCATGTCCTTTCATGGTGGTTTGATTGGGGCAATTTTTGTTATTGCTATTTTTGCTAAAAAGGCAAACAAAACTTTTATGCAAGTGGGAGATTTTGTTGCTCCTCTTGTACCTATTGGATTGATGTTTGGAAGATTTGGTAATTTTATTAATGGAGAGCTTTGGGGAAGAGTAACTAACTTGCCTATTGGTATGCTATTTCCTACTTCTTCTTATGCTGATTTTAAATTTGTACAATCTCACCCTGAATGGTTTTCGCTTTATTCAAAGCTAAATGGCATTTTACCTAGGCACCCGTCGCAAATTTATGAAATGGTATTTGAAGGAATAGTACTGTTTATTATTTTAAATATTTTTATTCGAAAACCAAGACCTACTGGTGCTGTATCTGGGGTATTTTTATTTTGCTATGGTTTATTTAGATTTGTTATAGAATTTTTTCGACAACCAGATGAGCAGTTAGGCTTATTTTTAAATATTATCAGTATGGGACAAATATTATGTCTACCAATGATTATTGGTGGTATTTTAATTCTTTTATTTGCGTATAGATTTAATAATAAGGCAAAAACACGATGAAACAATATTTAGTATTAATGAAAAAAATTTTAGATGAAGGTATACCTAAGTTAGATCGGACGGGTACTGGAACGTTATCTATTTTTGGTCACCAAATGCGATTTAATTTACAAGATGGTTTTCCGTTAGTCACAACAAAAAAATGTCATTTGCGCTCAATTATTCACGAGTTATTGTGGTTCTTAAAAGGCGATACCAATATTAAATATTTACAAGATAATAAAGTAACCATCTGGGATGAATGGGCTGATGAAAATGGTGATTTAGGCCCAATTTATGGTAAACAATGGCGTGCATGGGGGGCTAGTGATGGTCGCCAAATCGATCAAATATCGCAATTGATTTCACAAATTAAAAATGATCCTAATTCTCGACGTATAATTGTTTCTGCTTGGAATGTTGGAGAGCTCGAGCAAATGGCATTAGCTCCATGCCATGCATTTTTCCAATTTTATGTCGCAGGAGGTAAGTTGTCTTGTCAACTTTACCAGCGTTCATGTGATGTTTTTTTAGGATTACCATTCAATATTGCTAGCTATTCATTGTTGGTTCATATGATTGCACAACAGTGTGATTTAGACGTCGGGGATTTTGTTTGGACTGGAGGGGATACCCATCTTTATTCTAATCATATGGAACAAGCACAATTACAATTAGGTCGTAAACCAAGAAAATTACCAAAATTGGTGATTAGACGTAAACCTCCTACTATATTTGATTATAAATTTGAGGATTTTGATATTATTAACTATGATCCTTATCCTGCAATTAAAGCACCTGTTGCTATTTAACATTAAAAAAATAGAGAAATAATGAGAGCTAATTCAATAAACTTTTATTTTCTTTATTTTAACCATTATATTAATTGCAGAAAATCGTCAAAACTCCTAGAACGATTGGTTCTATTTTTTCTGTGGATTAATAACAGAATGGCATATAATAACTAACTTTGTTTAAATAAATGATTAAACTTAATATGAGTCAACATCAGGGAATTCAACCAGAATTTACTAAACGTTTATTGCATCCACGTTATTGGATAACGTGGTTTTGCATCGGTATTTTATATCTAATTGTTTTATTACCATATCCGATTATTTATTACTTAGGAAAAGGTTTAGGATTATTTTCAATGAAATTAATTGGTAAACGCAAGGAAACTGCAAGGCAAAATCTGAAACTTTGTTTTCCCGAAAAAACACAACAAGAACTTGAACGGCTATTGCGTGAAAACTTTATATCGACTGGGTTAGCAATATTTGAAACGGGTATGGCTTGGTTTTGGTCAGATAGGAGACTTGCCAAAATTTCCTCTATTGTTGGTGATTCTCACATTACACAAATACAACAATCAGGGCAAGGCGTATTACTTATTGGTATACATTTTTTAACCCTAGAGTTAGGTGCTCGAATTTTGGGAATGAGTCATCCTGGAGTTGGTGTTTACAGACCTAACGATAATCCTGTCATGGATTACATACAGCTTAAAGGGCGTTTAAAATCAAATAAATACATGATTGATCGTTATAATACAAAAGGTATGATTCGAGCATTAAAAGATGGTGAATTACTTTGGTATGCACCGGATCATGATTATGGTCCCAAAAATAGTGTATTTGCACCTCTATTTTCAGTAGAAAAAGCTGCAACAACTGTTGGTACTCGGATATTAGTTAAACTTGGACAGCCTGCAATTATTCCTTTTACACCTAAGCGCGAGAAAAATCGATGTTATACTGTTTATGTTACATCTGAGCTCAAGGGCTATCCAGTTGACGATGATATACTTGCTGCAACATTTATGAATAAAGCAATTGAAAACGAAATTTTAAGAGCTCCTGAACAATACATGTGGTTACACCGACGATTCAAAACTCGCCCAAAAGGTGAGGCTCCTTTATATACAGATAACGTACAGTCTGATTAGTATAGATATCTTTTATAGTATTGGAGAAATAATCAAAAAACAATTATGCAAAAGTTAAACAAAATTATTTTATATTGTCGTTCTGGATTTGAAAAAGAATGCGCAGCAGAGATTACAGATAGAGCTGCGCAAAAAAATATATTTGGATTTGCCAAAGTCAAAGACAATGAAGGGTATGCTATTTTTGAATGTTATCAAAGCGAAGATGCTCAAATATTAATAAAAGAATTAGCTTTTCGAACACTCATTTTTGCACGACAAATGTTTATAGTAGGCGATATGCTTGCTAATTTGCCAACAAAAGATCGTATTTCCCCTATAATTGATGTTCTAACGGGGTGTATTGATAAAGCAGGTGATTTGAGAGTCGAGATCCCCGATACTAATGAAGGTAAAGAATTGACTGGATTTTGTCGTAAGTTTACTGTCCCACTTCGTCAGGCATTACGAAATAAACAAATTTTATCAAAAATTCACGACGTATCAAAACCAGTTATCCATCTGTTTTTTATTAATAACAATAGTTGTTATGTTGGTTATTCTTATAATCAAAATAACTCCCCATTTTATATGGGAATACCTAGACTAAGGTTTCCAAATGATGCACCAAGCCGTTCTACTTTAAAACTGGAAGAAGCTTTTCATATCTTCATTCCCTATGAGGAATGGGATGAGCGACTAAAAAGTGGGTTAAATGCAGTTGACTTGGGGGCTTCTCCTGGAGGTTGGACATATCAACTAGTTAAACGTAGCATGATAGTTTATGCTATTGATAATGGCACAATGAATTCGAAATTAATGGAGACGGGACAAGTCAAACATTATCGTGAAGATGGCTTCAAATTTGAACCCAAAAAACATAATATTTACTGGTTGGTTTGTGATATGGTTGAAAAACCATCTAAAGTGACGGAATTAATTACTAAATGGCTTATTAGTGGTTGGTGTAGAGAGGCTATTTTTAATCTTAAACTTCCGATGAAAAAACGTTATGAGGAAGTAAAACAAAATCTACAATTGCTTAATGAAAAATTAAATAACAAACATATTAACGTTCAAATTCAAGCTAAGCAGCTTTATCATGATCGGGAAGAAGTCACGGTTCATGTTCAACGAATTTGGGGATAACAATTTACAAGAGAAATAGGTATGAATTTAAAATGCTCCATTTATGCCATGTTAATATTGGCATTATTTACACTTTTAGTAGGATGTACTGGAACTTTTTCAAATAAATTTTCTGATTTTGATGATAGTAAAGATTCGAAATACTATCTTTTACAAGTTGAATCTAGTTCAGGAACGGCAAAAATAAATTGGCAATTATTAGCTATTCGTGCCTTGATTAAAGAAAATAAGCTTTCCCAGGCAAATACATTATTATCTAAATTACCTTCTGATCTAAATGTAGAGCAGTTAAATGAAAAATTACTATCACAAGGTGAACTTGCTATAAAAAAAGGAAAATCATTTAAAATTAATCAATTATCTATTGAAGATTTAAACCCATCTCAACTATATCGTTATTACACAATCAAATTATCAATAGATAACAAAAATGAAAACTTAAATGCTCAATCTCATGATTACGTTGAACTAGAAAAATATGCATCTAAAAATCAGAAAAAACAAATACTCAATAGTACATGGGATTTCTTTAGTAAATTACAAGCTCAACAAATCCATCAGATAACAATTCTTGAAAGTGAAACAACTTTACAAGGTTGGATTGAGTTAAGTTATGTTTATCAAAATAATAGTAAAATATCTCAAGTACAAGAAGATGATACCGCTGAAACGATGGAAGCAAAATTTCAGCAACAAAAAGATTCATTAAAAAGAGCTATTCAAGATTGGGCTATACGGTATTCAGACCATCCAGCTAAAGGTATATTACCAGTATTAACAGGAGAGCAAACGCTTTCCGTTGATGTAAATGCAAAAAAAGTTGCATTATTATTACCGCTAAAAGGTTCTTCTAGTATATTTGGTGAAATTATTCGTCAGGGATATTTAGATGCAATAAAGATTTATCCAAAAGAGCCTCAACAAAATGTTATTGTATTGGATACTACTAGCGCTTCTATTGATGCCCTTATTCAGCAAGCTCAAGAACAAAATGTTGAATTAATTGTTGGCCCTTTGCTAAAAAGCGATGTTACAAAAATTAAACAATTAGCTTTAAGTACTCCCATTTTGGCTCTAAATAAAGTTGATAAAAGTACAAGCAACTCTAATAAAATATGCTACTTTGCACTATCTCCAGAAGATGAAGCTAGAGATGCTGCGAATCATATTTATGCACAAAATAAATTAAGACCTTTATTATTAGTTCCCCATAGCGAATTAGGTCAACGAGTTGCTCAAAGTTTTGCAGAACAATGGTCTCAAGTATCAGCGAATAGTTCACAAACATATGTGCAATATTTTGGTAATGCTAAAGCATTAAGTGCTGACATGAATCACAATATAGGTATCAAACTTCTTGGCAACCCTATTATCCTTAATGAAACGTCTGTAGTACCAGAAGGGGAATCAGACGAATTTGATGCTGTATATATATATTCTTCGTATGATGAATTAATGCTTATCAAACCTATGCTTGATATGGGGGCAAACAAACCTATTGGCAACTCATCATCTTCTGAGATTGCACTCTATTCAAGCTCTAAAAGCCATGTTGCCAATGCATCTGATGATTTTTATTATGACATGAATCAAACCGACTATGCAGAAATTCCTTTAATCATAAATCAGCTAAATTTTCCCATTGATATTCCAGATAATATACAAAAAGATTATTCATTAATGCGTTTTTATGCTATGGGAGTTGATGCTTGGCGACTTGCTAACCGTTTTAATCAATTAGATTCTTATGAACCTAATTTCTTAGATGGTCTGACAGGTAAGCTATCAACAAATAATCTTTGCGAAGTAACACGTGCATTATCTTGGCAGCAATATACATACGGTTCAGCTAAGTCTAATTCGAAGAATGAATAAAAAACAAATTGGTGAGCATTATGAAAATATTGCTTGCCAGTACTTAATTAAGCAAGGACTTAAACTTATTGCAAAAAATAGTCAATATCGCTATGGTGAGCTTGATCTAATCATGCAAGATAAAAAATGTTTGGTCTTCATTGAAGTGCGTTATCGGAAAAATGCTAATTTTGGTCATGCAGAAATGACTGTAACACTCAGTAAACAGACCAAAATTAAACAAGCGGCTCAACTTTGGATGGTAGCACAAAATTTAAATATTGAAGAAACAGAGTTTAGATTTGATGTTTTTGCCATTACTGGTAAAAACCAACAATGGATTATCAATGCGTTTTAATATTTTTTTAGGTGAAAACGTGCAAGATTTAATTAAAAATTACTTTACAGAAAGTATACAAACACAAATTGTGATGGCTGAATCATTGGGATTCTCAATTGAAAAAGCCGCTAAAATTATTGTTGAAGGTTTGCTTAGTGGCAATAAAATTATGAGCTGTGGTAATGGTTCTTCTGCTGCTAATGTGCAAAGTTTTACTTCACGATTGATTACTAGCATTGCTATAGAAAGACCAAGTATTCCTGCTTTAGCATTAGTATCTGATAACGTTTTATTAAGTGCCATTGTTAATCATGAAGAAATTTATGCCCGCCAAATTCAGGCATTAGGTCAACAAGGTGATATTTTAATTGTAGCAACTTGCCAAGGTAAAAGCCGAGCAATTATCCGCGCTGTTCAAGAAGCGGTAATTAAAGATATGAAAATTGTTGCATTAACAGCATTTGATGGTGGTGAAGTTATTGGTTTATTGGGACAAAATGATATCGAAATTAGAATTCCATCTTATAAAAAAGTCATGGCTTATGAAATGCATGCTATGATTTTAAACTGTTTATGTCAATTGATTGAAAATAATCTATTTAATCACGCTGAATAAATAGAAATAAAAATAGTTTTGTTCTGCCTTAATAATGAATATTATGCTACAATTATAAGCTGTTTTAATGAATTAAATTATTAAGAGAATTTGGTGTTATGACCGAACTAGCCAAAGAAATAACCCCCGTTAATATCGAGGACGAACTAAAATCCTCATATCTTGATTATGCAATGTCAGTTATTGTTGGTCGTGCGTTACCAGATGTGCGCGATGGTTTAAAGCCTGTACATAGACGTGTTTTATTTGCAATGCATGAAGCTGGATATGATTGGAATAAACCTTATCGAAAATCGGCACGTGTAGTTGGGGATGTAATTGGTAAATACCATCCACATGGTGATTCTGCAGTTTATGACACAATTGTACGTATGGCTCAACCGTTTTCATTGCGTTATATGTTGGTTGACGGACAAGGAAATTTTGGTTCTGTTGATGGTGATTCAGCTGCAGCAATGCGTTATACCGAAATTCGAATGCAAAAATTTGCCGGAGCATTATTAACTGATCTTGATAAAGAGACTGTTGATTTCTCGCCAAACTATGATGGATCAGAAATGATTCCTGATGTGCTACCAACTCGTATTCCAAATTTATTAATTAATGGTTCATCAGGAATTGCAGTTGGTATGGCAACTAATATTCCTCCTCATAATTTATCCGAAGTTATTAATGGTTGTTTGGCCTTTATCGAAGATGAAAATATTTCGATTGAGGGTTTAATGGAATATATTCATGGGCCCGATTTTCCAACAGCAGCATTAATCAATGGTCGAAAAGGTATCGAAAACGCATATCGTACTGGTCGTGGTATTATCTATATTCGCTCTAGAGCAACAATTGAAGTTGATGACCATAGTGGTCGTGAAACAATCATTGTTAACGAAATTCCATATCAAGTTAACAAGAAGAAATTGATTGAAAAGATTGCTGAATTGGTCAAAGATAAAAAAGTAGAAGGTATTTCTGCATTACGCGACGAATCAGATAAAGATGGTATGCGTATTGTTATTGAAATAAAACGTGATGCGGTTGGTGAAGTTGTTTTAAATAACCTTTTTTCTTTAACTCAATTACAAGTTTCATTTGGTATTAATATGGTCGCCTTGTATAAGGGGCAACCTAAGTTGTTAAATTTACGTGAGATGATTGAAGCTTTTATTCTTCATCGCCGTGAAGTTGTAACTCGTCGAACCATTTATGAATTACGCAAAGCACGCGAACGAGCTCATGTATTAGAAGGTTTAGCAATTGCACTTGCCAATATTGATCCTATCATTGAGCTCATTCGTGCTGCTGCAACACCTAGTGAAGCAAAAACTAAATTATTGAGCCAAGCTTGGCAACTTGGAAATGTTGCGGCCATGCTAGAAAAAGCAGGTAATGATGCAGCTAGACCAGAAGATTTAGCTCCAGAGTTTGGTATTCATGATGGACGTTATTATTTATCAGAAGCACAAGCTCAAGCGATTTTAGATCTCCGCTTACACCGCTTAACCGGCCTTGAACATGAAAAAATTCTTGATGAATACAAAGAATTATTGCTTCAAATTGCTGAGTTATTGCATATTTTAGCTAGCTCAGAACGTTTAATGGAAGTAATTCGTGAAGAATTAGAAAGCGTTCGAGAACAATTCCAAGATGCTAGACGAACAGAAATTACAGCGAGCAGTGCAGATATTAATATTGAAGATCTTATTGCTCAAGAAGATGTGGTCGTTACTCTTTCCCATCAAGGTTATGTAAAATATCAACCACTTTCAGATTATGAAGCTCAACGACGTGGTGGTAAAGGTAAATCTGCCACTAAAATTAAAGAAGAAGACTTTGTCGAAAAACTATTAGTTGCCAATACTCATGATACGATTCTTTGCTTCTCAAGTCGAGGTCGATTATATTGGATGAAAGTTTACCAATTGCCCGAAGCCAGCCGAGGTTCTCGAGGTCGTCCAATTATTAATTTGTTACCTCTTGAAGAAAACGAACGAATCACTGCAATCTTACCTGTTCGAGAATTTGATGATGAACATTGCGTATTTATGGCTACAGCACAAGGTACAGTTAAGAAAACATCTTTAATTGAGTTTAGTCGTCCACGAAGTGGCGGTATTATTGCGATTAATTTGCGCGATGATGATGAGTTAATCGGCGTTGATTTAACTAGCAATGATCTTTCAGCTATTGTTGATGATGAAGAACTTTATGATGATGCCATTGTTGAAGAGATTGACTCAGAAGATGATAACCTGATTGGTGAAATCTCAACGACTGAAGATATTATGTTATTCTCTGCTAATGGTAAAGTTGTTCGTTTCCCAGCCAATAAAGTTCGTTGTATGGGCAGAACGGCTGCAGGTGTACGTGGCATAAAACTTGATAGTGATGATAAAGTGGTTTCATTAATTGTACCTAGAGGTAACGGTGCAATTCTAACTGCAACTCAAAATGGATATGGTAAACGCACACAGCAAGAACTATACCCAACCAAATCAAGGGCAACTAAAGGTGTTATTTCAATCAAAGTTAGTGAGCGAAATGGTACTGTTGTTGGCGCAGTTCAAGTTGATGAAACCGATCAAATCATGCTAATCACAGATGCAGGAACACTTGTTCGTACTCGTGTTTCAGAGGTAAGTATTGTTGGCCGTAACACTCAAGGTGTCATGCTTATTCGAACAGCTGACAATGAAAAAGTTGTCGGGTTACAACGAATAGCCGAAACAGAAGATGACGCAAGTGAATCGGAGGTATCGGAAAATAATGAACGGGCTGATTCACATCAGGAATCCGAAGATTAATTATTTAATAATTTAAAAGGATTAGTCTTGCTAATCCTTTTTTATTTTAAGAACCGTGAGAAGGAATAGTATTAGATGTCATTTTTTATAAAAAAAATCTTAACAAATCTTGCATGGCAGATTTTGATTGCTTTAATTTTAGGGATCGCGGTGGGTGCTTATTTATATGAACTCTCTATTCCTAGCCATCCTTTACACTCTTATTATCAATTTTCGATAATTAATATTTTCCAACCAGCGGGCGATATCTTTATCCATTTAATTAAAATGATTGTATTGCCTATTATACTTAGCACATTAACTTTGGGTATTGCAGGTATTGGTGGTTCGAAACGATTAGGGGCACTAGGTTTAAAAACAATAGTTTATTTTGAGATTATTACAACTATTGCTATTTTATTAGGTCTTTGCTGGGGAAATATTTTTGCGCCTGGAGTGGGGATTGATCTTTCAACACTTGCTGTAGCAGATGTCAGCAAATATGAAAAAGCAGCAGGAGAATTAAGTGGAAAACCTCATGGTTTAATTGTTATGATTCTTGATATGATTCCTGCTAATATCTTTAAAGCTATGGCGGACGGTGCTGTTTTACCTGTAATTTTCTTTTGTGTCTTTTTTGGTCTTGGCTTAATGTCTTTGCCAGATAAACAACGTGAACCTTTTCTTTTCTTTTTAAAAGTAGTTTCTGATACCATGTTTAAGGTAACTAATATGATAATGCGTTATGCACCTATTGGTGTTTTTGCACTTATCACGGTAACGATTGCTAAATATGGATTTGAATCTCTACTTCCATTACTTAAATTAATTTTAACCGTCTATTCGGCAATGGTTATTTTTACGCTAGTGGTATTAGGATTTGTTTGTAAACTTTGCAAGTTTAATATTTTTACATTATTAAAAATATTGAAAGAAGAATTAGTGATCGCATTTTCTACGGCAAGTTCTGAAACTGCATTGCCTAAAATAATTGAAAAAATGGAAGCTTATGGAGCACCAAAATCGATAACTAGTTTTGTTATTCCTACAGGCTATTCATTTAATCTCGATGGTTCAACACTTTATCAAAGTATTACTGTTATCTTTTTAGCACAGTTATTCCATATAGATTTAACTATTTTGGATCAGGTTATTATTGTTATCACCTTAATGATTGCATCTAAAGGGATTGCCGGTGTGCCTGGCGCTTCAATCCTTGTTTTATCAGCAACACTAGGCAGTGTTGGTATTCCTCTTGAAGGGATTGGCTATATTATGGGGGTAGAACGTATTTTAGATATGGGGAGAACAGTAGTTAATGTGGTTGGTAATGCACTTGCAGCAATTGTTATTGCACGTTGGGAACATGTTTTTGACGATAAAAAAGCAAGGGCTTATGAACATCAGTATTTGAAATAATAAAATAATTATGTAGATTAATTTATTCAAAAAAACTACTTGTTTATCAGGTAGTTTTATGCAAAACATATATTATAGATATTAGAAATATTTTGTCATATCAATTTTCAACTTTCACTCTATCATGGTTACTCATCAGAAAAAATGGACTTTGTAATGTCTTCTTTTGTCATAAAGAGGAACTTAATTGCATAACTTAGTTGTTTAATATTTGCAAAAGCTTTTTCTATATTACTTACCTCTAAAGTAAAAAGTTCGATACCATAATTATTTATAGTTGAGGGAATTATGTAAGGTAAGTGTGATATGGCTTTAAATTAAGATGACAAGCTAAACGTTATAATAACCCCTGTTCTGATGAAATTCTTCATAAGGATTAAATTATATCTCCTCATTGAATGAATATAAAACACTAAAATAAGTAACATAATTTTCTACGTTAGTCTTGTACTTACTATGGGGTATTTACAGAACAGTTTACTTTTTAGGTTATGTTTTTCGTAAAAACATTCAGGCGTCTATACTATTTAGTGATTAATTGAGACTTCGCTGTCTCTATTTTTTTAAAACCTGTGATAACCATTATATCAATCAAAAATTTACAAAACTTACCGAGAGAGAGATAACCTTTAATTGAGATATAGTATTTAGCGATTCAAAAGATAGAAACTAAAAGTTTTAGTAATTTAGGGGAACCAACTTATGAATTTTTAGAGGTTATTTTAGTGATGAGGTATAAAAAATCCGTTATTTCCCTATAAGTTAATATTGCTATTTATGACTAATGCTAGATGCTTGTAAGATAAAGAAAAATAGGTGTATTTTATTGAAAATTTTGATAAATTTTTCCAGAAGTTGATAAAAAACCCAGCAAATGCTGGGTTTTCTTATTTATTTGATAACTATTTAATTTTAGCTTCTTTATAAATAACATGTTGACGAACTACAGGATCGTATTTTTTGATCTCCATTTTTTCAGGCATAGTTCTTTTATTTTTGCTAGTGGTATAAAAATGACCTGTACCAGCAGAAGAAACTAATCTGATTTTTTCGCGTACACCTTTAGCCATGATATGGTTTCCTTATTAGTACTTTTCACCACGGGCACGAAGTTCAGCTAGAACTGCATCAATACCCTTTTTATCGATAATTCGCATACCTTTAGCAGATACACGCAATTTTACAAAACGTTTCTCGCTCTCAATCCAAAAACGGTGAGTTTGAAGATTTGGTAGAAAACGACGTTTAGTAGCATTCATCGCATGAGAACGATTATTTCCTACTAAAGGGCCTTTTCCTGTTACTTGGCATACTCGTGACATGTCAATAATTCTCCGAAATTTCTATGCTTAAGCCTTGGGCGTAATATGTTAATGGAATTAACCTCGTCAGGCTTTTAGTTTGCTGCAGTTCTATCTGAGAAGCAGTCTAACCTCTCACACTACACCCACGATAATGAGGTAGCGAAGTATACGCTGTTATGCACAAATTCTCAAGTATTATCTTATGTAAGCATAAAATAAGTTTAAGAGTATAAAATTTAAATAAGATATAAGTATTGTGTTAGTCGAAAATTCTCCTACATTGCCATTTGTATAAATTAATAAAAAGAGTTTAATAAAATGAATTTAAAATAGTTAAAATTTTCAAGGAACTTAAAAAAGTCAATATTACATATTAAATTAATAATATTTTTCAATCAGTAAACCAAAGTTCAGCCACTAAATTTGAGAATTTCAAAAAGAATTAACCAGCATTTTCGGTAAATTCATTAAATCTTCTTCTATTTATAGTTCTAATTATATTTGCAAAATAATGAAAGCATTTTTGCTTCTCTTTTTATCTGGAGATGTCACAGAATATTATTGAAACCTTAAAGATAAAAATATGAAATAGATATTTATTTAAATTGATAAGATAAGTCTGATGTTTACCATAAAAAATTAAATAACAAAAATCATGCTTTATCTAAATGCACAAGCTTGATTTAAAAGAACTGATTCATGAAAAACTTATTTCTTTCATAGTAAAGAAGTAGTATGAACAGTGCGATTGATAACATGTTAAGTAAGCCTAGTTGTAACCAAATATTGTCTGTCATGTTGAAATGGAAAGTTCCTTGATGGATTTCTGTATCAATAAATTATGGTATTGGTATTATACCTAAAACACTTATTCGAAAGAATTTAATGCTACTTTTGTTTCTATGAAAAAAAGTTATTAAAAGTATATTGTTATTATAACAATGAAAAATAAGCAGTTATTATCTGTTTTTTAAAAATTTTATCATTTCTTAATTAAGTATATTTGGGTGCTATATTGGGGCACTAAATTATTCTATGATAGTTACATTGTCAAAAAAGGTTTTATTGAATGATAATTAAAAGTTACCATTTGTACTAATTCAATAATGTATGGACTACTTTTAATTACGATATGAAAATATTGTTATTTATAAGGTAATTTTTAATAAAAAGTCATTTCTGTGTTAAAGTCTAAGTTATTTCCTATATATTAAACAATTGAATATAAAACAAATTTTTAAATTAAACTTTTTCCAAAAAATGATTTAATTTTAAAATAAATATGCTTTAATACTTTGATCAAGATTTTTTCTATTCAGTTTTTCATGTTTTATTTTCTAACTTTAAAGGAGATTATATGAATCAGTTCACGCCATATAGTATATACGGTATTATCGGTTATCCTCTAGGGCATAGTTTGAGCCCACTAATTCACACAATATCATTTCAAGATCATGGTATTCCAGCAGTTTTAGTCCCATTCACAATTCCTCCAGAAGAAATTGCTACATTTTTTAACGCAGCAAAATTATTAAATATTCAGGGGTTATGTGTCACTATTCCTCATAAACAAACTATCATTCCATATTTAGATGAAGTGAGTGAGCATGTAAAAAAAGCTGGAGCGGCTAATTTAGTCTACTGGGATGGTGATAAGCTTTGTGGTGATAATACTGATATTGTCGGTTTTATGGAGCCTCTTCGAAACAAGAATCTGGGAGTTGAATATAAAAAAGTTTTATTACTTGGTGCTGGTGGAGCTGCGCGTGCTGCTGTTGTTGGATTACAAGATCTTGGTTATACCGATATTACTGTAACGGATATAGTGGATGCTTTGCCACAAGCATTAGCTGAAGAATTCAATCTTAAAACTGTTGCATGGCAAGAACGTAATAAAGTCGAAGCACAAATTATTGTTAATTCAACTCCACTTGGCATGGCAGGAAAGTTTGAAGATCAAACACCTTATGAAAAAGCATGGTTTAAAGGTAAAGGTTTGGCTTATGATATTGTTTATAACCCATATAATACTCGTTTTAGACAAGAAGCAGAAGAAGCTGGATGGGAGTCTATTTCTGGACGTGAAATGTTTATTGGTCAAGCTAATGCTCAATTTAAAATTTGGACAGGTAAAGATATTTCTAAAAGAGCAAAACAGGAAGTTATCAATGCTTTATCTGGAAAATAAATAATAATGACATGCACACTTAATAATACCTAATTAAATGTATTTTTAAGCTACGAAACAAATATGTTTTATTATCTTTGGATTTATTATTGAAAAAATGGTCTTAATAATTTATTTGATTGTATCAATCAAAATATAAAAAGAGCATTTATGATTAACTTAGAATTACAAGTATATCGTCGTATTCTTATGTTAAAAATATCTGAAATAAGTGAGTATATTGGTAAAACAGATGCTAAAACTTGACAGGTATGGGAAAAGGGCCGCAGTTCTTGCCCCAGATTTTGTTGTAACGGCAATGCTGGAATACGATTCGTTATTTTATAATGCATGAAGAATTTGAAAAGGCTAATCCTATCCTTGGTGCTATTCAATGGCGATTATATCAATCAATTGCCACCAAATTTTATTTTCGTAATTTAGAAAATCTATGTTAATTAATATAAAATATAATTGTAAATTTTTGAACATTCAAAAATTTTTAAATTGATTATGTAATTTTATCTTTACATTTTTAATAGAGTTATAGATTCATTTCATAAAAATGAAAGTGTTTTATAATGTTTATTGATATATAAAATAATGATTGCAAAAATTAGAGTGAGTCACTAGCATAATCAACATATTTTGTAATCTGCAAATCTCAAAGGACCAAATATGAATAAAACAATTTTTTTAGTTGGTGCAAGAGCAGCAGGAAAAACAACAATGGGTAAGATGCTTGCTAACACACTATCATTTTCTTTCATAGATACAGATTACCATTTACTTGAAACCACCAAAAAAACTGTAGCCGAAATTGTCGAAAAAGAGGGCTGGGAAGGATTTAGAGCTAGAGAAAGTCAAGTGCTTATCGACACAGCCAAACCTAACTGTGTAATTGCAACTGGTGGGGGAATGGTGCTAGCTGACCATAACCGTGATTTTATGAAACAAAATGGCACCGTTATCTTTTTATTGGCATCTGCTGCAACGTTAACTGCTCGTTTAATGAAAGATCCTAATGTAGCACAACGTCCTTCATTAACAGGATTGTCTATTATTGATGAAATGGAAAAAATTCTAGCTGAAAGATTACCTTTATATCATGATGCCGCGCACCATGTGATTAATGTTGATCAAGATGAAAGCTTAGTTCTTGCTAAAATGCTTGAAATACTAAAAAGTTAACCAAGTTGTTTTTTCAATGCCTTTCTATAAAAAAGAATTAATTTTGAAATTATAATAAATTATTTTTTATTTGATTGAAAAATGTATTTTTTATTATAAATAGCTCTAGAATACATAAATAAGTGTGACGGATTTAAAAGTTTAGCAATAAATTTATACTTATCACTTTCAGATTAATATTGATGCTTGTATATTGGATATAACTCAGGTTTTAAGTTTTTAATTTTAAATATAGGGCACGAAATGGATAATCGAAAAGTTAATTCTTATGGAATTGTTGGATCTATTTATGCAAATTATATTATTCAAAGTATTGCATTAATTGTGATTATGCAATTTTCTGTAGCTCTTTCAAAACAACTTAATACCGATATAGTTGGGCTTGGTTATGTTGCGTCAGGAATTGGCATTGGAAAAATACTTTTAATGTTTGTTGGTGGCGTGCTCTCTGATAAATTTGGCAGAAAGTTATTCATATACTTTGGTATGAGTTGTTACACGTTTTTTTTTATTGGAATGACTTTTTGCTCCAATATTCATATCGCTTTTTGTTTAGCGATTGCTGTAGGGGCTGGTAACTCTTTTTTAGATACAGGCTCAATGCCTGCTTTAACCGAATGTTTTCCAAATTCAGCAGGATCTGCTAGTGTACTAATTAAGGCGTTTATTTCTATTGGAACATTAGTTCTTCCTTTTATTGTCACTTTTTTCTATATTAACCGATTATGGCATGGTTGGGCATTTCTTGGTTTCGCGATTTATTTAATGATTAATGGCTTATTATTATTTCCTCAAAAGTTCCCAAATAAAGATACTACAATAATGGGTAGTGAAGGCTCAAAAAACTACTTCAAAGCTAAACCAAAATTCTTAATTGAAGGTATTTTTCTGATACTTATGGGATTCACAACAACAGCTACCTTTGTCATTATTTTACAATGGCTTCCTACTATCGCTATCAATGGTATTAATATGAGCGATCTCGATGCTAAACAGCTGATTAGTTATTATAGTACTGCATCTATTGCGTCGGTATTTTTTACGGCTTTTATTGTGAAACATTTATTAAAACCTATATTTTGCATTATCATTTTGCCTACATTATCAGCATTAGTATTAATCCTTTTTTACTTGAATATTTCATCATTAATGTGTGTTATCGCTGCTATTGGTATGGGATTTACCGCTGCTGGGGGCGTGCTTCAATTAACCTTGGTTGTTATGCAACAATTATTCCCAACTTGTAAAGGACTTGCTGTTGGATGTGTGTACACTTTTAGTGGTTTATCTTTTCTAGTGATTCCGCTAATAGTGCCAAAATTGGCTATGATAGATGTTAGCTATGTAATTTTAACTGATTTTTTCATTGCATTGTCAAGTATTGTGTTTGGTTTAATCGTATATTTTCGGTTCATTAAAGTTATTGATATCAAAAAAATTTAGAATGTAACATTAATAGGTGTTGAAGAATTATCCTATTTATTCAGTATTAAAAGAGCTTACTTATGCCAGAATAAATAAGATTAATTAGCAAAGTCCAACAAAGTGTGTATAGCTTTTGATGCTGTTCGGAGTATTGTTTATTATGGGGCATTATCGGATAAATTTGAGAGTAAATCATCTATTGCTTTTAGGTAGAGGGGATAGCTCAACGTTTTATGTCGGGACCTATCAAGTCCTAATGTAATCTTTTGCAAAATCACTGGATTGAGCATCAATATTAATTAAAGCTGTACTTGACGCTAGTCAATCTGTAGTGTCTTATCATTATAGTTGAATATGTATTTTATACTGTATTATTTTAAGCATAAATGTACTAATTGTGCTTAAAATATCATTGCTAAATCATAAAAATTTTCCTAGCGGTAAGAAAAAATATTTATAAACTATTTAAAGTAATACGGAGAATTTAAAGAAAAAATAGAAGGTTGAGATAGAAAGTATCTGTTTTATTGTAATTAGTTTTACCTCTACAGAGACTATTTAATTTCTTCTTGTTTAAAAAACTTTTTATAAATGGTTGTATGTATGAATAAACCTTATTTCTTACAAGCTTTCTAATCACAAAACATTGGTATATTAGTTAGCATATTCCTAACTTCAATTTTATTAAAAGGCTTTATGTGCAGGGTGATGGCATTGTGCTTTATTGCAAAAAGTACTTATTAAAATTACCCTTAACCGCAATGACTGAATTTTTCCATGTGGAAAACTGTTGGGTATTTTTTCACATTTTTCGAGCGCAGCAACTGACATAATTCTATATTTAATATTGGATATCAACCAATTTGGGTTTATGTTATTTTGTCTTAGTATCAGTTATTGCTGCCTTAAATACATTATTAGCTGTTATTGAGTTAACACATTACTAATAAAAATGTTTGGCTTTCCTATCAACTCCCCTTAATACCTAATAAAGAAAGATATTTTAATAAAAAGAGATATAAAAACTCGATGTTTTTTTTATTTATATTAAAAATATTGTTTTTAATACTTCCTTGTTAATTTAAATTATCTATTTTAATCCTGCATTTTTATATTACTAAAGTCTCTGTTTTTTAGAATTTGTTAAAAACTTCTTGCTATTAAATTTAAAATAAATAAAAATACATAAAATATGAATAAATATTCATTAAGGTCTTGTGACAATGAAAGAACGAACAACTGAATTGGTCGAAGGATTAAGGCACACTGTACCTTATATTAATGCTCACCATGGTAAAACATTTGTTATCTTACTCACTGGAGCGGTGTTAAAAAGCAATAATTATTCAAGTATTATCAATGATATTGGATTACTCTACAGCCTTGGTATCAAACTTATTATTGTTAATGGCGCTCGAAATCAAATTGATGAATCACTCAAAAAACACAATATTGAACCTAAATACCATAAAAATATGCGCATCACTGATACAGAAACGCTAGATATAATTAAGCAAATAACTGGATTGCTGCAACTTAATATTACTGCAAGCTTATCAATGAGCTTGAATAATACACCATTACAAGGCGCACATATTAGTGTTGTTAGCGGTAATTTTGTAATTGCTCAGCCTTTGGGAGTGGAAGATGGTGTTGACTATTGCCATACGGGTAAAATTCGCCGTATTAATAAAAAGGCTATATCTGAACAACTGGAGCGGGGCTCAATGGTGCTATTAGGACCTGTTGGCGTTTCAGTTACGGGAGAAAGCTTTAATTTAGCTTCTGAGGATATTGCTGCAGAAGTTGCTATTCGTTTAAAAGCAGATAAATTAATTAGTTTTTGTGATGAACAAGGTGTGCTTGATGAAAAAGGACATGTCATTACCGATCTTTACCCAAATGATGTAGATAGTTACATTCTTCAAAAAGAAAAGCAAGGAAAGCATTTATCTAGTGAGGTTCGTTTTTTACGTGCGGCATCGAAAGCATGTCGAAGTGGGGTGAGACGAAGTCATCTAGTGAGCTATTTGATTGATGGTTCTATTTTGCAAGAACTATTTTCACGGGACGGTATTGGAACACAGGTCGCAATGGAGCATTCTGAACAAATTCGTCTTGCAACTATTAATGATATTGGTGGAATTTTAGAGCTTATTCGTCCTCTTGAAGAACAGGGTATTTTGGTTAGACGTTCGCGCGAGCAGTTAGAAATTGAAATAAATAAATTTATTATTATTGAACGTGATAATATGACTATTGGTTGTGCTGCTCTCTATCCTTATCCTGAAGAAAAAATGGGTGAAATGGCGTGTGTAGCAATTCATCCTGATTATCGCAATTCATCTAGAGGCGATTTACTGATACAAAAAATAGAAGAAAGAGCAAATAATTTAGGTTTAGAAAAAATATTTGTCTTAACTACACATAGTATTCATTGGTTTAGAGAAAAAGGGTTTAATCCAGCCGTTGTAGATGATTTGCCTATAAAAAAGAAACAGCTTTATAATTATCAACGCAACTCAAAAATTTTAATACTTGATATGCTTTGATTAACGTATTATTAAGTTTTATCCTAAAAAAATTAGCATTTAGTAGAATGTAAAATTTGCATCGTAAATGACTTTTTTAGATAGAATCCTCTAGGGCGCGTTAATATAATATCCCCATTCTCGCCAATTGCTTCTGTTAAAGCCTTTCCATTAGCGGCTTTTGGTCTAATTTGCAGATAAGTACCATAACGAGCTGTGATTTTTTCAATTTGACCGAGGGCAATCATGTCCATGAGCTCTTGCCAATCTTGCTTTAGTTGCTGTTCTTGTTCTTTAGTGGGGGTCCACAAAATAGGGTGACCAACTTTTCGTTGATGTAGTGGAATCGATCTTTCACCTTCTATGGGAATCCAAAGTACTTTAGAAAGCTTATATTT
This sequence comes from Gilliamella sp. wkB18, assembly GCF_001690875.1. NCBI lineage: Bacteria > Pseudomonadati > Pseudomonadota > Gammaproteobacteria > Orbales > Orbaceae > Gilliamella > Gilliamella sp. wkB18. The sequence continues at coordinate 43,160 of NZ_LZHM01000044.1, read as the reverse complement.
AACGTGACTAGTTTCCCAAATAACACCATAATTTGCCATAAGTGGTATTACACTGACAAAAGTGGTTTCTAAAGGGCGCCCTTGTTTATCAACAGGGATTGTTTTTAATTCAATACCAAGATTAGCAAAATCACGCAGCGCTTTACTACCGGCGTTAGCCCCTAAAAATGTTTCAATAAGGTTGCCTACCCAACCTTTTTGTTTATTAAGGTTACTTGGTATAGGGATATTTAAATATTGTGCTATTTCACCGAAAGTATAACCAGCTACTAACTGCGCTCGGTTTAACAATTCTTGTTCACTGGTTGGATAAAATGTTGCCATGTAAAAAACGTTATCACTTACTAAATAAACCCACAGTTAATCAAAAAACTGTGGGCACCAAATTAAACTTAATTAACTTAATTTTTCAACCCAATTAGCGTAACAATTAATGATAATAGAAAGAAATTCTTTTGTTTTTTCGTTAATATTTCCATTTTCATCAAAACCTGAATTAATATTACCAATATAAGCTTCTGGTTGTTGCATAGTTGGCATATCCAGGAAAACCAATGATTGGCGAAGTTGATGATTTGCACTAAAACCACCAATGGCACCTGGTGATACTGAAATTACCGCAGCAGGCTTTTTAGCCCAAACACTCTTGCCATAGGGTCGAGAACCTACATCAATAGCATTTTTAATAACTGCTGGTAAGCCACGGTTATATTCTGGAGTTACAAAAATTACACCACTACATTCCATTATTTCTTTTCGGAAAAGTGTATAAGGTGTAGGTGGTATATCAGTATCAATATCTTCGTTATAAAGTGGTAAATCGCCTATTTCAATTATATATAACGATATAGAAGAAGGAGCAATTTTTTGTAAAACTTTTGCTACTTTCAAGTTGTAAGAATCTTTACGTAAACTTCCGACTAATACGGCAATTTTTTTACTCATTTTCAATCCTCACATATGCTTAATAGAAGAGGCATATATACTGCCTCTTATCAACATTATTCACTATTAAAAATTAGTAATTAATGACCAGATGAATCCATTTTACGACCAGTTTCAAACAAGAACCATGCACGTCTTTCAGTTTGATCAATCCACTCTTCAATTAAACTTGCTGTTGCTGTGTCATTATATTTATCGCAAATATCGTGTGCCACACGCATACGTTCTGTTAGTTTAACATTGTCTTGGCATAGCTCAGCAAGCATATCAGAAGGCTCAACAAAATCAGCATCATTATCACTAATACTTTGTAATTTTGAAATATGACCAATTGATCGTAATGTTGTGCCACCTAATTTACGTACACGTTCAGCAATTGGATCGGTCATTGCGAATAGCTCTTCACCATGATCGTCTAACATTAAATGGTAATCACGAAAATGGGGACCGCTTACGTGCCAATGAAAGTTTTTTGTTTTTAAATATAAGGCAAAAACATCAGCTAACACAGAGTTCATTGCACCAGAAATATCTTTTGATGCTTTTTGCCCTAAGTCAGTTGGAAATAAAATTGCAGATTGTTGAATTTTTTTTGCAGAAATAGTACTTTTAGCCATAACATATTCTCCTTTTGTAGAATAATTTATTTACTGTACTTTACCAAAGTACGCTAACTACTTATAAATGTCCAATAATATTAGGCTATTTTTAACTATCACTGCTATTTCAGCAATCTATTATTTTTTAATTTGAACATATTAAATTATTATTTAAAGTAAAAGAAAATATTTTAAATTTTTATGAGGTTAAATATTTTAAATCTTTAAGATTTATAACTTTTTTTCGAAGTTAAACTTAATCAGTTGTGATCTTATTTAACATTAGCACAATAATAAGTGATAAACTGAATAAGAGAATAAAGTAAAAATGGCATTTAAAGCAATGATTGGGTACATGCAAAAATCTACACCAAAAAGTTTAAACTAAAAATTATTTCGCTCATTCTAGATAAAAGACATCCGTTTTCACAAATTTGTCGGGGCGTAAATATCAATAAAACTATATTAAGTTATTGGTAGCATTCTTATGTTAAATACAGATACTTAATTAATCTTATTTGTGGAATAATTAATGTAGGGACATAGCCAATATGTTTTTTATAATTTAAGTATCGATAGATATCGTTATTAAGGATAATAATTTAGATAATAAATATTATGGTAAACGTTGTATAACGATGCATTAAAGTAATTAAAGTTAGAGTAGTCCATAAATAAACTTAAAAATAAATTTTTATTTTCCTACTTCAATTTCGGACGTTAGCTGAGCTATAAAAAACATAAAGCAAAAAAACATCCGAAAAAATAAATTTAGTTTTTATTGAAAAAGATGGTTATTTTTTTGCTTATCTCATCTTTTAGAAAAGCAATCTTGCTCGGATAGTCCCTGATACATTTTTTAACTTAACTAATAACTCTTCAGCTTTGTCTTGCTTAACTCTATCAATATCAATAACAACATAACCAATTTTTGAGTCAGTTTGTAAATATTGGGCTGAAATATTTAGACCTTGTTCGGCAAAGAGCGTATTGATAGCGGTTAATACACCAGGTTGATTATGATGAATATTGATAAAGCGACTTGAACCTTTCTCGGGAATGGGTAACGAGGCTTCAGGGAAATTAACGGCAGAAAGTGTAGCTCCAGTATCTGAATATTTTGCGAGTTTAGTTGCAACTTCAATACCAATGTTTTCTTGCGCTTCGCTAGTTGAACCGCCGATGTGGGGAGTAATAATCACATTATCAAATTGACATAATGGAGATTCAAAAGGGTCGCTATTACTAGCTGGCTCTGTTGGAAATACATCGATTGCTGCACCACTAATTTTGTTTGTTTTTAGCGCTAGAGTTAAAGCATCTAGATCAATAACTTTACCTCGAGATGCGTTGATTAAAATTGCACCATTTTTCATGGTGTTGATTTCATTTTCACTAATCATTTTGATTGTTGTTGTGTTTTCAGGTACATGCATACTAATAATATCACTTATAGCAAGTAAATCTTTCATTGTTGGTATTTGTTTAGCATTACCTAATGGCAATTTTGTCTCAATATCGTAAAAATAAACATTCATACCAAGTGACTCAGCTAGTACGCTTAATTGACTACCAATATGTCCATAACCAACAATTCCCAAATTTTTACCACGTGCTTCGTGAGAGCCGGTAGCAATTTTATTCCATTTACCTTGATGTGCTTTAGCGTTAGCTTCTGGTACTCGGCGCAATAATAAAATCGCTTCTGCTAGTACTAGTTCAGCAACAGAGCGCGTATTTGAAAATGGCGCATTAAAAACAGGGATACCTTTAAAGGTAGCTGTCTCAAGATCAACTTGATTAGTACCAATACAAAAGCAGCCAATACCAGCAAGTTTTGGTGCTGAATTAATGATGTCTTGGGTTAATTGTGTCCTTGACCGGATGCCAACAAAACGGACATCTTTTAAGGCTTCTTTAAGTTCAGAATGTGATAATGCACTTTTAAGATATTCAATATTGTTAAAGCCTGCTTTTTTTAATGTTTCTATTGCACTAGGGTGAACCCCTTCAAGTAACAAAAACTTATTTTCATCTTTGGTTAAAGCTTGAACAACCATTTTTCCCTCTCTTTTTTCCCTTTTAGGATATACATTGATGATTATTGTTACACAACTCGATGAAGCTTATCATTTTAAATAAACTTATTTTACCTCTTTTACGCCCATAGGCGTGCCTATAAGTGCAATATCAGCACCTTTGTTCGCAAATAATCCAACTGTTACAACACCTGCTATATTGTTGATTCGATTTTCTAATTCTATGGGATTAGCAATAACAAGATCATGAACATCCAGAATAACATTACCATTATCGGTTATGACATCTTGACGATATACAGGTTTACCGCCAAGCTTAAATAGTTCACGAGCAACATAGGAACGGGCCATTGGAATTACTTCGACGGGTAAAGGAAATTTTCCTAAAATATTAACAACTTTCGACTCATCTACAATGCAAATAAATTGTTTAGCAAGTGCCGCAACTATTTTTTCACGCGTTAAAGCTGCCCCTCCACCTTTAATCATTTGCATGTGATGATTAATTTCATCTGCACCATCGACATAAATATCTAGACTATTGACTTCATTACAGTCAAGCACAGGAATACCATAACTTTTTAATTTTTGTGTGGATGCTTCTGAACTCGATACTGTTCCTTTTATTTTAGCTTTAATTGTAGCTAACGCATCTATAAAATGTGACGCTGTCGAGCCTGTGCCAACTCCCACTAATGAATCTGGCTTTATAAATTTTAATGCAGACCATCCAACTGCTTTTTTTAATTCATTTTGTGTCATAATATTACCGTATTTTGAGCATAATTTTCTCAAAAAAAATTTTTTTTGAAAGCAAAATTTTTGAAGATATGGCATAGTAACGAATTGGAAAGCAAAAATCATTAGGATTTTAAAAAATATATTAATTTTAGAGATATATTTAAAGCTTTTTGCGATATTAAAGTAACTTGATTACCCAAGCAATGATCAAATCATTAGTAAAGAGATTATGAAGCGTCCAGATTATAGAGCATTACAAGCATTAGATGCGGTGATAAAAGAACGAGGATTTGAAAGAGCAGCAGATAAATTGTGTATTACGCAACCTGCGGTATCGCAACGTATTAAACAATTAGAAAGCTTTTTTGGTCAACAACTTCTTGTTAGAACCATTCCCCCTAAAGCAACGAAACAAGGTGAGCATTTATTAGGCTTATTACATCAAGTTGAATTGCTTGAGCAACAGTGGTTAGGTGATAATGAACAAAATATTACACCTCTATCATTATCCATTGCGATTAACGCTGATTCTTTAGCAACTTGGCTTTTACCTGCGTTAAAACCTGTTTTAGATAAGAATATATTACGTTTTGATATTCAAGTAAAAGATGAGGAGCATACTTTAGAACTTTTGCGTTTAGGTACAGTGGTGGCAGCTATTAGCATCCAAGCCAATCCTTTACCTGGCTGCCTATCTGATTTATTAGGAGTATTGGATTATATTTTTGTTGCTTCTCCTAATTTTGCTAAAAAATATTTTCCTAATGGTGTAACTCGTGCATCCCTTTTGAAAGCGCCAGCTGTTGCTTTTGATCATTTAGATGATATGCATCAAGCATTCTTGCAAGAAAACTTTAATCTTACTCCAGGCAGTGTCATATGCCATATCACTAGTTCGTCAGAAGCTTTTGTTCAATTAGCTAAGCAAGGTTCTGCATGTTGTATGTTGCCGAGATTACAAGTTGAACAAGAATTGAAAAATGGTGAGCTTATAAATTTGACAGAAGGGTTATATCAAAGGCGCATACTGTATTGGCATCGTTTTGCACCAGAAAGTAGTATAATGCAAAATATCTCTGAAACATTGATTCGTTATGCGAAAAATACATTATTACAACCTCAAGATCGTAAATAATGATCATAATTTGAAAATCATTTACTGATAAGAGTTGGGTGTCCCAAAAACTTTCTAATAAAAATTTGTATTAACTTAAAGAGCTTAAGATATGAGCCAATTAAAAAATGACCGTTATTTACGTGCTTTGCAATGTCAGCCAACTGATTACACACCAATTTGGATGATGCGCCAAGCTGGTCGTTATTTACCTGAATATCGACAACTGAGAGCTAAATCAGGTAATTTTATGACAATGTGCCAAACTCCAGAGCTTGCATGTGAGGCAACGTTGCAACCTTTAAAAAGATTTGATTTAGATGCTGCTATTATATTTTCTGATATTTTAACTATCCCTGATGCCATGGGCTTTGGTTTATATTTTGGCGCAAGTGAAGGACCTAAATTTACTAAGTCTATCTCTTGTTTATCAGATATAAAACAATTGCCGATTCCCGATCCGATGCAATCTCTTAAATATGTAATGGATGCAATTAGTCTAACGAAAAAAGAATTAAATGGTAAAGTACCATTAATTGGTTTTTCAGGTAGTCCATGGACATTAGCTACCTATATGATCGAAGGTGGTAGTAGTAAAACGTTTACTAAAATAAAAAAAATGCTTTATGACGAACCACAAGCATTGCATCTGTTATTAGAAAAACTTGCTCATAGTGTTGCGTTATATCTAAATGCGCAAATTCAATCGGGTGCGCAATCAATTATGATTTTTGATACTTGGGGCGGAGTGTTAAGTCATCAAAGCTATCAAACATTCTCACTTGACTATATGCAATTGGTTTTATCGCAATTAAAGCAAGGTAAAAAAAGTGAAGATATAACCTCGTACATTCCTGTTACTTTATTTACTAAAGGGGGAGGATTATGGCTTGATAGTATTATTAATACTGGTTGCGATGCGGTGGGTGTGGATTGGACAGTAAATTTAAGTCAGATTACTCAAAAAGGCAAAATAGCAGTACAAGGGAATTTAGAACCTTGCGTTTTATATGCAGGAAAACAAGTAATTGAATCCAACGTGGAGGTCGTTCTTAATGAGTTTGGTCATCACAATGGGCATATTTTTAATTTAGGTCATGGTATTCAACAAGATATCCCTGTAGAGAGTGTACAGCATTTGATTGAAGCGGTGCACCGACAGTCAAAAAGGTTTCATCATGATTAAAAATCCTGTTCAATTAAGAATAGAAAAATTACCAGTATGGCAGCAACGTTTATTTATGGTTTGCCTATGTGAGCGTATGTATCCAAACTTTGTTATTTATTGTCGTCAACAACAGAATGAAGAAAATGCAAAAAATTATAAAAAAATACTTGATTTAGTTTGGGAGTCATTATTGGTTAAGGATGTGAAAATTAATTTTGATTTACAGTTAGAAAAATTAGAAGCAATGATTCCTGTAATTACGAATGATAGTCCATATATTGTGTATCCTGCAATTGATGCGTGCCAAGCATTGAGTGAACTTTTGCACTCATATATCAGTGGTGAAATAGCTGAACATAGTGCCAAAGTCAGTAGTATATCAGCTGTTACTATTGCAGAATTTGAAATGACAAAATCTAATATTGAACTTTCAGAAGATGAACAGCTGCTTTTACCTTGTGTTATTGATGAATTTGACTTGCAATGGGATATTTTTCGACTGTTACGTGATGAAAAAAATGATGCAGTCGATTTGATAAAAGGTTTAAGGGCTGAAATTAGATTGGCTGAAACAAGTAATATTGGGTTATTTTTGAGCGATTAAAACAGTCAAGCCCTGATTTTTTTACTTTTTAATAAATTTTCCTTTTATATTAGAGCAATATAGACTACATTTAGTAGCAATGTAACTAAATGTTGTTTACAGGAAGAAAGTTAATCAATTAACTTTTCTGATTATGTTAACTTTAACAATAAAATAAATATGTAAGGATATTTCCATGAATAAAACAGAACTTGTTGATGCAATTGCTAGTAAAGCAGATATAACTAAAGTTGCAGCTAAAACTGCATTAGAAGCTACATTAGCGGCTATCACTGAATCATTAAAAGCTGGTGAGCCAGTTCAATTAGTTGGTTTTGGCACATTCAAAGTTAATTCTCGTAAAGCTCGCACTGGTCGTAATCCAAAAACGGGTAAAGAAATTAAAATTGCAGCAAGTAAAGTACCTGCATTTGTATCAGGTAAAAGCTTAAAAGAAGCAATCAAATAAATTACTTTTTCTTATAGTCAAATTGATTGATAGAAGTAATAGGTCATAGGGTGTATCCTTATGGCCTTGTCTTTAAATAAAAAATAAAATTCTTTAAAACAAGTTGATTTTAGGCTTTATTATCCTATTTATAAGTAATATTAAATCCTAATTACAAATTATACCGTTAACAATTTTAAGCGGTTATTTCAACCAATTTCGCTTGTAATATATTAACCAAATCTTGGGGCACGATTTCAATTTCTAATCCTCTTCGTCCGCCTGATATAAACATGGTAGAGTGCTCACTTGCACTCAAATCAATAAGTGTGGGTAGTTGCTGTTTTTGACCGAGTGGACTAATTCCTCCCACCAAATAACCTGTTACCTTTTGGGCTAAATTAGGAACAGCTAAATCTATTTTTTTACAGTTTAATACTTTTGCGGCTTTTTTAAGATCCAGATGACTATCGACAGGCAATACACAGACCGCTAATGTTTTATTATTACCATTTAAACTCACAATCAAGGTTTTAAATACCTGTGCCGCTGTAATATTCAAACTGGGATCAAGCTTATCAATAGCTTCTTGCCCATAATTGGTTTGGTTTGGATCGTGCTTATATTGATGGATATTAAATTTGATTTTTAACTTTTTAAGTAAATTAATCGCTGGTGTCATAATTGTTATCCAAATGGTTTTTCATTATAACAAATATAATACACAGCGAATTGATATAGCAAGTGAGTTTCCCCACCAATCTAAACTGGTGGGGATGAGAATAATTAAACGATCAAACTATTAGTTTATTGCTGATCATCTTTTGTTGGAAAGTTTGAGTTAGCATCATTAGTTGCTAACCAATAAAGACGATAGAAAAAGCTCGTCAGGAAGATATCAAAAAAGGCAGAACAGAACGAAAAGATAATATTAACTACTATATTGTTTTCACCGATTATCATAAACAATTTAGTAATAATCATTAAATATGCGATATTAATTAATAGCATAAGAAAAGAAGGAAGCCATTGCGTTTTTGTCAGTTGACAACTTAACGAAAATAACTCAGAGAAGCTTTTTTGTTTAGATTCAGCTAATAATCCAAAAAAGAAGCTAGTAAAAATAAAGAAAAGTACAGAGAAAATAATTAGCGTTATAAAAATTAATGAAATAATCAAAGGTTTGGGAAGTAGTGAATTTAAAGTAATAAAGATTAAAAATAAAAATAATACTATAACAACTAAGTGAAAAATCATCGCAAAGTAAAAAACAATAATTTTTAATAGATTTTCTAATACTTTAGACAGTAATAATTTGGGGTTAAGTTTATCACTTACATAAAGATTATAAACTGTTGCAATACTAATTGATTTTATAGCAATATAGATTGCAACTTCTATAATAATGACTGATACATAGCTAGCGATGTTTCCTGATAAATATAATTGTGTATACGTTTCTAGTTTGTAAAAGTAGTAACTTATAACTGGGCTCATTAGTGCTACTAATAGGCTTACAAGCGCAATTGGTATAATACGATTACGAAAAAAATTGCATGTTTGTGTAAAAACTAAAGAAAAAGGAATTTTTTTTTGCATTTCTATATAAGTTCCTTATATGTGGTAACAGGTTTAGTTACCACTATTATTTTTAAACGATTAAATTCGTAAATTAAGCTTGCAATAATGAAATATCAGCTACTTTCAAAAATAAGTTTTGTAGCTTTTTCAAAAGCGCTAATCGATTAAGTCTAATATCTTCATTGTCAACCATAACCATGACTGAATCAAAAAATGCATTCACTGTCTCTTTTAATGACGATAATTCAATTAATGCATCTTGATAACGGCTTTCACTAAAATAAGGTGAAAGTTTATCGGTTAAAATCACCAATTTTTTAGCTAACTCGCCTTCAGGACCTGCTTCTAACAATGCTGCATTGATCTGTTCAGGAATAGTAACCTCAACTTTAGATAAAATATTTGACACTCGCTTATTAGCTTCGGCTAATGACGAAGCTTCGGGCAAGGTCCTAAAGTGAGTTACTGCTTTAATGCGTGCATCAAAATCAGCGGGTTTAGTTGGATTAAGTGCTAAAACAGCTTGAATTGTATCAATGGCAAAACCTTGCTCTTGGTACCAAGCGCGGAAACGACCTTGCATAAAATTAACAATATCATCAACCACATTCTTATTGGTCAGTTTACCGCCATATAATGATGCGGCATAATTGGCTAATTCAACTAGATCTAAAGATAATGCTTCTTCAACAATGATTCGTAACACACCAATAGCAGCGCGACGCAATGCAAAAGGATCTTTATCACCTTTAGGATGTTGACCAATACCAAAAATACCGGCTAAAGTATCCAATTTCTCAGCGATAGAAACTGCACAAGAAATAGCAGTGCTTGGTAATTCATCACCAGCAAAACGCGGTTTATATTGTTCTTCAATGGCGGTTGCAACTTCAATGCTTTCGCCATCTTTAAGTGCCAAATAACGACCCATAATGCCTTGTGTTTCAGGGAATTCAAAAACGGTATTAGTCACTAAATCGCATTTTGTTAATTTGCCCGCTCGTTTGGCTTGCTCAACATCAGCACCAATTTTATCGGCAATAAAGCCTGATAACGACTCAATGCGAATTGCTTTATCCTTAACTGTTCCAAGTTGTTGTTGAAATAAAACTGTTTCAAGGCGGGGCAAACGGTCTTCTAAACGTTGTTTTAAATCAGTTTGATAAAAGAACTCTGCATCGGCAAGGCGAGGGCGAACTACTTTTTCATTACCCGAAATTACAACTTGTGGATCTTTTGACTCAATATTAGCCACAAAGATAAAGTTTGGTAATAATTTGCCTTGTTTATCATAAACGGGAAAGTATTTTTGATCGCCTTTCATGGTATAAACCAAGGATTCAGCAGGAACTTCTAAAAATCGTTCCTCAAATTTAGCAGTTAACACAACGGGCCATTCAACCAGCGATGAAACTTCCTCAAGCAAATTATCTGTTAAATCTGCTTTACCGTTTAATTTTGCTGCTTCTTCTTCAGCTTGTTGTTTAATAATAGATTTACGTTTATCGTAGTCAGCAATTACTTTACCACGTTGTTCCAAAATTTCAGGATACTGGTCTGCATTATCAATAGTGAACTCTTGTTCACCCATAAAACGATGACCACGAATAATGCGATCTGATTTAATCTCTAAAATCGTACCGGGCACAAGCTCATTACCATACAACATAGTGACAGTATGACATGGACGAATAAATTCAACTTGACGAGCTGCCCAACGCATTGGTTTAGGAATAGGTAATTTACTTAATGCGGTTTTAACCATATCACATAACAAATTAACAACAGGTTGACCTTTTTGATTTTGAGTATAAGAAAGCCATTCACCTTTATCAGTTTGTATACGTTCAGCCTGATCAACAGTAATACCGCAACCACGAGCCCAACCTTCAGCAGCTTTTGTTGCATTGCCATTGGCATCAAAGGCTGCGCTGACCGCTGGACCTCGTTTAACTATTTGACTATCGGGTTGCGTATCATTCAAATTCAAAACTTTTAATGCTAAACGACGAGGCGATGCATACCAAAGCACCTCACCATGTTCTAAATTGGCATTGTCAAGCTGCTGTATAAAATTAGCCGCAAAGCTTTCTGCCAATGTGCGGAGTGATTTTGGTGGTAACTCTTCGGTACCAATTTCCACTAAAAATGTTTTTTGCATAATCTTCTAAATTCCTACTTTGATGCGCTTTCGTTAGATTGTGAATTTTGGCACATAGGGAAGCCAAGAGCTTCGCGAGATGCATAATAGGCTTCTGCCACCATTTTTGTTAATGTTCTGATGCGCAAAATATAACGTTGTCGCTCTGTTACTGAAATTGCTTTACGAGCATCAAGTAAATTAAAACAATGAGCCGCTTTTAAGATGCGCTCATAAGCAGGTAGTGGCAGTGGTTTTTCTAACTCCAGCAAAAACTTAGCTTCTTTTTCGTGTTGTTCGAAACAATAAAATAAAAATTCAACATTTGCATATTCAAAATTATAAGTGGACTGCTCTACCTCGTTTTGATGAAACACATCGCCATAAGTTGTTTTACCAAATGCACCATCACTCCAAACCAAATCATAAACACTGTCCACGCCTTGGATATACATTGCTAAGCGCTCAAGTCCATAAGTGATTTCACCAGTAACAGGCTTACATTCAAGCCCACCAACTTGTTGAAAGTAAGTAAATTGGGTTACTTCCATACCATTTAACCAAATCTCCCAACCAAGCCCCCATGCACCAAGGGTTGGGTTTTCCCAATTATCTTCAACAAAACGAATATCATTAACAGTTGGGTCAAGACCTAATTGTTTTAACGAACCTAAATAAAGCTCTTGAATATTATCAGGAGAAGGTTTTAAGATAACTTGAAATTGATAATAATGCTGAAGCCTGTTTGGATTATCACCATAGCGGCCATCAGTTGGGCGACGTGATGGTTGAACATAAGCCGCATTAATAGGTTCTGGCCCCAGTGCACGTAAACAAGTCATAGGATGAGATGTCCCCGCACCAACTTCCATATCCAATGGCTGAATCACGGTGCAACCTTGATTAGCCCAATAATCTTGTAACGTAAGTATTAAACCCTGAAAGGTTTTGACATTAAACTTTTGCATGCTGTTATCTTAATGGTTGAATTGATATTTTCGATAATTTAAATAGTGCTGTATTTTATACTTTTTCTTGTTGCTTGTGAAATCTCTAATCGTGCAATCTTACTATATCATTCAATCATTATCATCTAATAATCTAATAGGCTTTTGATTTTGCATCTTTACCAATTTGTAGGTATAGTGACATTATCATTAATACTTGGTAATAAATTATAAATAAAACGCCATGTCTATTTATCTAAAATTTTTTGTTATCACTTTAATTTTGGCCATCAAAATTAATTCTGTTTACGCTGATGATAATCAAAAGTTAGAATCCTTACGTCGCTCGATTGAAGAGCAAGAAAATCGTTTAGCTCAGCAGAGCAAAGAGCGTTCACAATTAGTGAAAGCATTAAAAGAACAAGAAACCGAAATAGCCAACTTGCTAACATTAATTGAGAAAAATAGTTTATTACTAAAGAAATTTAACGAACAAATTAATGAATTGATAAAGCAGATTGATGTCTTGAAGATTAAGCAAAAACAGCAACAAGAAGTATTGGCAAAACAAATTGAAAGTGCATTCAAAATAGGAAAGGCAGCAGGATTAGAACTGATTTTCTCCGGTGAAAAAAGTGAACGTAATGAACGTATTATCTCTTATTATGGTTACATTAATGAAGTAAGACAACAACAAATTCGTGATATTCAAATAACACAAATGCAATTAGATGAAAAGAAAAGTGAATTGCAGAAAATGCAGGCTTCTCATAAAACAATGCAAAATCAACAAAAAAAGGAGCAAAAACGGCTTGAAATAAATTGGAAAAAACGGCAAAAAACAATTATGTTTCTTGAGTCATCAATGCAGGCGAATAAACAAAAATTAGCAAATTTACGTGAAAACGAAGCAAAATTACAAGCTAAAATTGCGCAAGCTGAACAAGATAGTAGACGCATTGCTGAAGAAGAAGAAATGCAAGCTCAATATATTGCCGAAAAGCAAAAAAATACTAATTATATTCTCAGCTCAGATGAAAAAGCCCTGATGGCAAGGGTAAGTGGAATTGGTAAGCCGCAACATCAATTCAATTGGCCTGTAAGTGGAACTGTTGTTCATCAATATGGTGAGTCTTTACAAGGCGAGCTGCATTGGAAAGGTTTGGTAATTAATGCCGTAGATGGTACTCAAGTTAAAGCAATTACTGATGGGCGAGTAATTTTAGCTAACTGGTTACAAGGGTATGGTTTTATTGTGGCTATTGAGCATGGTAAAGGGGACATGAGTTTATATGGATATAATCAACGAGTATTAGTGAATGTAGGAGATAAAATTAAAAGTGGGCAATCGATAGCTCTTGTAGGATCGAGTGGAGGGCAAAATATACCGGCCCTTTATTTTGAGATTCGTCGAGATGGTAAGGCTCTTGATCCGAGTGGGTGGCTGAAATGAAGAAACATTTGGTCTGTATATTAATTTTAAATTTTTGGATATTAAATATACAAAATGTATGGGCAGCAAAGCTCGCTATTGTTATGGATGATTTTGGATATCGCCAACGCTATGAAGAACAAATTATTGCATTATCTTCTCATATTACCATTGCAGTTTTACCTTATTCTCCTAATGCCAAGCGCATTGCTACAATGGCTCATCAACATGGGAATGATGTGATTATCCACCTACCTATGGCTCCTTTAGGTAAACAGCCATTAGAGAAATATACGTTGTTTCCTCATATGACTGAAGCAGAAATAAGCCGAATTATTGATAATGCTGTCGAGCGAGTGCCTTATGCAATTGGTGTCAATAACCATATGGGGAGTTTGATGACATCAAACCAAAAAGGAATGGAATATGTTATGAAAGCATTAAGTCAGTATTCAATGTTTTTTTTGGATAGTAAAACCATTGGCAAAACACAGGTAAAAGCAGCAGCCCATAATTATAATATTCCTGTTGTTGTCAGAGATGTATTTTTAGATGATGACCAAAGCGAAAAAGCAATTAGGTATCAAGTTGATTTGGCTATTTCACTTGCGCGCAACAATGGATATGCTATCGCAATAGGTCATCCTTATCCACAAACGATTAATGCATTAAAATTCAAGTTAGCCAATTTACCTGCTGATATTGAGTTAGTTAGCATAAGTCACTTAGCTACTCCATTAACTAAAAGGTCAAAAATAATTTTAAAAGATATTTTTGAAAAATATAAAAAACAATTTAGTAAAATATATTATCTTTTTTCTAATGTGCGATGACGAATTTGTACCTGCTTATTTTGTGCTCTGAAAATTTCAGCTAATCTTTCAGCAATGAAAACGGAGCGATGTTGACCACCAGTACAACCAATAGCAATAGTTAAATAACTGCGATTATTTTTTTCTAACATTGGAAACCATTGTTTTAAATAATTAGCAGTTTGATAAATAAAATTGGTAACTTCATCATGATTTAATAAATAGCTTTTTACGGGTTCATCTAGACCTGTTAAGGGACGTAAACTGGCATTCCAATGTGGATTAGGTAAAAAACGCACATCAAATACAAAATCGGCATCAATAGGCAAACCATATTTAAAACCAAATGATTCAAAAATAATAGTGAGTTCTCTTTCTTTTTTTCCTAGAACCCGTGATCTTAAGATATCTGATAATTCATGAACAGAAAGATTATCAGTATTAATGACTAAACTTGCATTTGATTTCAGGGGTTCTAAATATTTTTTTTCAAGATCAATAGCTTCTTCAAGTGAATATTGTTGATTAGTTAAAGGATGTATTCGCCTTGTTTCACTATAGCGCCGTATTAATGTATTACGACTACAATCAAAAAAAATAATTTCAGGCGTGACAGATTCGGGCAAACGTTGAAATATATCATGATTAAAATCAGAATTTGCAGGTAAGTTTCGAATATCAATACTGACAGCAACAGGTGTATTGTTATTCTTTAAAGTATCGGCTAACTGAGGTAATAAAACAATAGGAATATTATCAACACAATAAAACCCCATATCTTCTAGGGCTCGTAATGCAATAGATTTTCCTGAGCCAGAACGACCACTTACTATCATTAGAATCACTATATCAACTCCAAAATGATTGATGCTTTAATTATATACTGTTTATTTCCAAATGGGTAATTCTGATTAAAAATAATAATAGTATAAACAAAATTTTTTTAAAAAGGCTCAGTTTTGATTTTCTTAATTAATTGCTTAAGAGCTTGCCCTCTGTGAGAAATCTGGTTTTTGTGTTCTTTCGAGAGCTGTGCTGCTGTGAAATTAAGTTCTGGGATATAAAAAATTGGATCATAACCAAAACCGCCTTCACCTTGAGCTTCATTTAAGATTAAACCTTGCCATTTTCCCAAGCAGATAATTGGAGTTGGATCGCTTTCGTTTCGCATAAAAACTAATGCACAATAAAAGTAAGCTGTACGTTTTTCTTTCGGAACATTTTGTAGTGCATCTAATAGCTTTTGATTATTGCTTTTATCATTCCCATGTTCACCAGCATAACGTGCAGAATAGATTCCTGGCTGACCCTTTAGAGCATCTACCGATAATCCAGAATCATCAGCAATAGCTGGTAATCCAGTGAATTTGGAGGCATGTCTTGCCTTTAAAAGTGCATTTTCAATAAATGTTAAACCTGTTTCGTCGGCATCCGGTACATTAAATTGGCTTTGTGCAATAATATCAAAACCGGCATTAGCGAGTAATGCTTGCAATTCATTGACTTTACCTTGATTATTCGTTGCTAAAACAATTTTTTGCATTTTAATTTCCTTTATATCAGTTAGTTATCTGTTACTGATTTGAGTAGATTATATATAACGATTGCTAATTTTATATTCCTGCTTTTTTAAAAATCAGGCTCACAGCTAAACGTCATACTTTCGCCTGTTTTAGGATGGTTAATTGTTAGTAATTGAGCATGTAATAGCAACCTTTTTGACATAGCAAAGGCTTCAGGGTGGGCATAGAATTTATCGCCTAAAATAGGGTGACCAATGGCTTGCATATGTACCCGTAATTGATGTGATCGCCCAGTAAAAGGAAATAATTTCACTCGAGTTGTGTTGTCAGGATTGCGTGAAATAACTTGATATTCTGTCAGCGCATGTTTGCCATTTTCTAAATCGACCATTTGCCTTGGTCGATTGGGCCAATCACAAATTAGTGGTAATTCAACACGACCAGAATCTTGTTCAAGATGTCCATGCACAACAGCAATATAGTTTTTTTTAGGGATACGTTCACGAAACTGTTTTTTTATCTCTCGATCGGCGAGTTTAGAAAGTGCGGCAACCATGATACCACTGGTCGCCATATCTAACCGATGCACGGATTCGACGTAGCTATATTTTTGTTGCAATCGGTGAATAATACTATCAATAAATTGAGGTTTATTGCCTGAAACCGACAAAATACCCGGTTGTTTATTTACAACCACAATATGGTCGTCTTGATATAAAACAGATAGCCAAGGATCAATGGGGGGGTGATATTCCAAAAGCATTTAAATGTGACAATTTGTAAAATGAAATTGTCACATATTTTAACAAATTCAAAAAAAAGTGCTAGTTGAATGCAAATTTTACTTATTTTTCATTGTATTTTTTGGCGAAAAAATCTGTGAGAACAGCACAATCAAGCCAACAATAAGATAAGAAGCAAAGATGATGATCATCCACTGTGACATTTCAATAGTTAAAAATGTCCAAACTCTATCAGAGCAGGAGCCATAAGAGTTAAACATGCTAGGCAACCAAGAATTTAATGACAGCCAAGAGGGAAATTCCACATTAATTGCACAAGTATCAGCGAGATTTGGTTCAAATTGTAAGTGTGCATGGAGTGTAGCTAATCCAAAGCCCTTGTAAGCACTATAAATCCAAACAAAAATCCCAACTAATCTAAAGGTTATTTTATTAGGTGTGATGAGCCCAATAATGCTTGCAAGCATAATTCCATAAATAGCACAACGTTGATAAATACAGAGTGTACAAGGAGCAAGTCCTAAGCCATGTTGAAAGTAAAGCGCTATTAATTCAAAAGCAAAAGTTGAAAAGAAAAGTAAAAACCAAGCAAATCTTCCTTGTGAATATTGGTTAAGTTGTAATAGCATACTATTTAATTCTCCCAGATTCCGTTATAATTAGTTAACTTTAATTATGCTGAAAATAACTGATTTATTCCTTGATTGGAAGTAGTGTAGTTTATTTTCTAATAATGTAAACGACTTTTATTTACTTATAGCGGATTAAGTACTTCTTATGGACTCAAATGCTCCACATACAAAACTACAAGTCTCATTTGTTACTATTTCTGAGGAAAATGCGACACAGCGTATTGATAACTTTTTAATCACCTATTTAAAAGGTGTACCAAAAAGTATGGTTTATCGCATTTTAAGAAAGGGTGAGGTTCGTGTTAATAAAAAACGGATTAAACCTGAATATAAATTAAACATTGGCGATGAGATTCGTATCCCTCCTGTTCGTATGATTGAAAAATCTACACCAGAAATTTCGACCAAGCTTAATAAAGTCGCTGATTTAGAAAAGGCAATCATCTATGAAGATGAGGTAATGTTGGCAATTAATAAGCCATCAGGTATTGCTGTTCATGGCGGTAGTGGCCTAAGTTTTGGCGTGATTGAAGGATTACGCGCCTTAAGACCTGAAGCGAAATTTTTAGAGTTGGTGCATCGCATAGATCGCGAAACATCGGGCGTGTTATTGATTGCTAAAAAACGCTCAGCACTAAAAGCGTTACACGAGCAGTTGCGCCTTAAACAAATACAAAAAAATTATTTGGCGCTTGTTAAGGGAAATTGGCCTTCTGAATGTAAAGTGATACAAGCTCCATTGCTTAAAAATGTATTAAAAAGCGGTGAGCGTGTGGTGAAGGTTGATAAAGAGGGTAAGCCTTCTGAAACGCGCTTTAAAGTTGAGGAGCGTTTCAATTTTGCTACTTTGATTAAAGCTAGCCCTGTTACTGGTCGTACACACCAAATTCGCATACATACTCAATACGCTAATCATCCAATTGCTTTTGATGATCGTTATGGCGATAGACAATTTGATGGGTTATTAGCTGATACGAAGCTTAATCGTTTATTTTTACATGCAGCAAGTGTAAGGTTTATTCATCCTAAAAATTTGCAAGAGATGCAATTAAATGCACCAATGGATGATGTTTTGCAGGCTTGCTTGTCATATCTAAGAAAAGATAAATATCAAAAAACAGAATCTTAAAATAAAAAAGGTAGTTACTACGAATGAAAGATATTAATTTATATTTAATTAGGCATGGGCAAACGCAGTGGAATATTAAAGATCAGATGCAAGGCTCTAAAAACTCACCGTTAACTGAACAAGGTATTTTAGGTGCTAAATTGACTGGACAATATTTAAAAAATGTTCCTTTTATTCAAGCATACTCAAGTACACAACAACGAGCTATGGAAACCCGCGATTATATTGTTAATGAAAATAATATTGCTATTCCTACTTTTGAGCTTGCTGATTTGCGTGAGATGGATTTTGGTATTTGGGAAGGTAAACATGTACCGACCTTAAAACAAGAAGTGCCCGAATTTAACATTTATTTAACTGAACCGGCTAATTTTGATGCTTCAGTCAATCAGGGCGAAAATTATCTTGATATACTAGGGCGTATGAAGCAAGCGTTAAATATCATTGTAAAAAACGCACCCCAAAATACCGGTGATATTTTGGTTGTCTCACACGGTACTGTATTACGCATATTACTTTGTGTTTTAAATGGTGGTGATTGGCGTTTACATCGTGATGAGGATTATTTCCCTCGAATGCTAAATACTAGCATTAGTGTGGTTAATTATAAGCAAGGTAATGAACAATCTGAAGGGAAATTTACTGTAAAATTCTTCAATAATGTGGATCATTTAGCTGATAAATAAGTATTTTGTTATCTTCTCGACTAATGGGTGTGTAAATAATTAGTCGAGAGGGTTTTGTTAATAAAATTATCGTTTATAAGCTGCATAACGTTTTTGTAGCTGTTTTAATTGATTAATTCTTGCATCAATTTTGGAAATCATTGTCTGATCGCCTTTTGTTTGATTCTTAGCATTTTGTAATAGTTGAATGGATTGTTGAAATTGACCTTCTAATGCAATTAATTCCGCTCTAGCACTCATTTCTTTTGCTCTTGCATGTAATCCCCCGTAAGCAGTGACGAGTAATTCCCATCCATTTGAGTCATCGTTATGGTCAAAAGTATAGCGATGTAACAAGCTTACGGCTTGTTGATAGTTTTTGTTTTTTATATACGCATTAGCTAAGTTTAGTTGCAATGTAGAACTATTTGGTGCTTTTTTTAATGCTGCCTGTAGGCGAGTTATTGCAGTACTGCTATTGTTGAGCGCTAAATCAATATCAGTCATTAAATCAATATACCAAATATTATTGGGATCACTATCTAATAATGGCTGTAGTTGTTGTTTCGCTTTTTGATTATTTCCACTTAGATTATCTGCTAAAGCATTAGCATAAATAATAGCTGTTTTACTTTGTTCATTGTTTAGTTTTTTATAATCTTCAACTAATAGCTTTGCGGTATTTTTATTTTTAGCCATTAATATGGCCAATCGAGCTTTCGCTAAATAGTAGTTTAATGACGGAGATACATTTTTTTTGCTATATTGCAATGAACGATTTCGAATATCGGTTAATCGGCTGTTAGGTAATGGGTGAGTAAGTAAAATTTCGGGAGCCTTACTACTAAATCGGCTTTGATCGGCAAGTTTTTGTAGAAATTCTGATGAAGCATAAGGATCAAATCCGGCTTTAGCAAGCGTCCTAAGACCAACCCTATCAGCTTCTTGTTCATTACTTTGTGTAAAACTAATTTTACTTTGAGTTGATCCTGCTATAGTACTTGTCATGGCAGCAATACCTGCTTCAGGATTAGCCAATGTAAGTAAGATTGAACCCAGCGTAGCTCCCCAAATATAAGGGCTATTGCGGTTTTGAGCTTCCATTGATCGAGCTAAATGGCGTTGTGTTACATGACCAATTTCATGTGCCATAACCGATGCTAATTGACTTTCGTTATCTGTGTCTAAAATAAGTTTCGAATGAATAACAACATTACCACCAAAAAAAGCAAAGGCATTAAGCATATCACTTTGCATAATATAAAAATGGAAAGGTGTTTGTACTGATTCTGATTTTGAAACTAATTTTTTTCCTAAATCATTAATGTATTGATTCAAGATTGGATCTTCGATGATAGGGGCTTGTGCTCGTAACATTCGCATATAATAATCGCCCATTTCCATTTCTTGACCAATATTTAGTGTTGATGCAGCAGCAGTTCCTATATCGGGGAGATTGATATTATCAGCATAAACAATAGATGTACTTTGTAATAATAATGAGGTGGATAATATCAATGCAATTGTTTTTTTTAACATTATTCTAACCAATTAAAATAAGAGTTGCGTTAATTTATTCTAGCTGAAAAAAATAACAATATCACTTTGAATTTATAATTAGAGGTTTAACTTATTTGATGTAACATGTGTTACGAATAATAATGCCTATTCTTGAATTGGTAAAATAACAACAACTGGATTAATTTGTTGTTGTTATTTTGATTTTTATGAGTGGCTTTATTATGCTTTTTGACAGCGGTTTTGGATAAATTCAATGATGTTGTTAACTTTCACCATTACTTTATCACCACCTGAACGGTGTTTGTATTCCACTTCTCCATTATTGAGGTTGCGTTCACCAATTACGATAGTATGAGGGATCCCGATTAGTTCCGCATCAGCAAACATTACGCCAGGGCGCTCTTTTCGATCGTCAAATAAAACTTCAATGCCAGCAGCTTGTAAATCAGCATAAAGCTTTTCGGCTGTTGCTTGAACTTTTTCGGATTTGTGCATGTTCATTGGAATAATGACAACGCTAAATGGAGCAATCGCTTCTGGCCATACAATACCACGATCGTCATGACATTGTTCAATTGCAGCAGCTACAATTCGGCTTACACCAATGCCGTAGCAACCCATAATCATAACGTGGTTTTGTCCATCTTCACCTTGGACTGTTGCTTTCATTGCTTGTGAATATTTTGTGCCAAGTTGGAAGATATGTCCCACTTCAATACCTCGTTTAATTTGTAATGTGCCTTTGCCATCAGGGCTAAGATCTCCTTCAACCACATTACGGATGTCTTCAATGCGAGGTAAAGCAGTGTCACGTTCCCAATTGATATTAAAATAGTGTTTATGATCGATATTGGCACCAGCGCTAAAATCGCTCATCACAGCCACGTCACGGTCAATAATAACTGGCATATTTAAGTTAATTGGACCTAATGAGCCTGGTCCGGCATTCACAATCGTACGGATTTCTTCTTCGGTTGCAAATTCTAGTGGTGAGGCAACGATATCGATTTTTTCGGCTTTGATTTCGTTTAATGTATGATCACCTCGAACCAGTAAAGCTACTAATTGATGGCCACTCTCTTTCGTGGCTTTAACCATCAAGGTTTTTACAGTTTTTTCAATCGGCAAATTGAATTGTTCGACTAATTCGTCAATAGTTTTGGCATTAGGAGTATCGACTAACTCCATTGCTTTTGTAGGTTCAGTGCGTTTTTGTGTTGGTGCTAATGCTTGAGCCATTTCTATGTTAGCCGCATAATCAGATTCGGTTGAAAAAACAATATCATCTTCGCCACTGTCGGCTAATACTTGGAACTCATGTGACCAGTTGCCACCAATTGATCCTGTATCAGCACGCACCGCTCTAAAGTTTAAACCTGCACGTGTAAAAATTGCGCTATAGGCTTTATACATCTCATCATAAGTTTCTTGTAATGATTCTTGTGTAGTATGGAAAGAGTATGCATCTTTCATAATAAATTCACGTGAACGCATCACACCAAAGCGAGGGCGTACTTCATCTCGAAATTTGGTTTGAATCTGATACACGTTAAGTGGTAATTGTTTATATGAGCTAACTTCATTACGCAGTAAGTCAGTAATCACTTCTTCATGAGTTGGACCTAATACAAAATCACGGTCGCCACGATCTTTAATACGTAATAATTCAGGGCCATATTGTTCCCAACGTCCGCTTTCTTGCCAAATATCAGCAGGCTGTACAACTGGCATTAATACTTCTATTGCACCGGCTTTATTCATCTCTTCACGAACAATATTTTCTACTTTTTTAAGTACACGGTAACCAGTGGGAAGCCAGGTATATAAACCAGCAGCCACTTTTCGGATCATGCCTGCACGTAACATTAATTGATGGCTAATGACTTCAGCATCAGCAGGAGTTTCTTTTAGCGTAGAAAGAAGGTATTTACTGGTTCGCATAAATTTATCCTGAAAAAATAATTATATTTAAAAATATACTAAAAAATGCTAGTTAGTTTAGCAGCACCTAGCGCAACACTAAAGTAATTTTATTATTAATTGACGAGATAACAGTAGATTAATAATAAATTAGTTTAGTCGTTAATTTAAGGCAAGAAAAAAAGTATAAGTATAAATTACTTAAATTTAATTACTATGTTAACTATTAATATTTTGTGGTTTTGGGATTAAAAGTGTTTGTTAATATAAATTGATAGGAAATTTCTTTTAATTGTTAGCTTAATTGATATCTTTTGTGAGTAAAAAATTGTTGGAAGAGTAAAGATTAAATAGATGTAATTATTAAAATGTATATTTATAAGATATGCCATACGACATGATATATCTTATAAATATTGAGTATTTTCTAAATTGATTGTTGCTCTTCGCGTTCTTTAATTTCTTGTTTTTCTAATTTTTTTAAAATCTTTTTATGAATACCGCCAAAGCCACCATTACTCATAATTAAAATTGCATCAGTTGATTTAGCTGATTTAGTTATCATTTCAACAAGTAAATCGATATCACCTGACCAATATGCAGGCTGAATACAGGCATCAACAACATCAGCCACTAACCAGGGTAATTGTTCAGGTTGGAATATAAAAACTTCATCAGCACGACCTAATGATGGCGCTAATTCATCTTTCGATATACCTAATTTCATAGTATTTGAACGAGGCTCTAATACAGCAAGAATACGGCGGTTTGCGCCAATTTTACTGCGTAGTGCTTCAAGTGTAGCTAAGATAGCTGTTGGATGATGAGCAAAATCGTCATAAATTTCAATATGATTGACTTCACCATAAAGTTCTAAACGCCGTTTAGCATTAACAAAAGAACTGAGAGCTAAACAAGCATCATCAGGTTTAATACCAACATTATAAGCTGCAGCTATTGCCATTAACGCATTATGCATATTATGTTCACCTACAAGTGAATATTCAACTTCCCCCACCTTTTGGCTATTTAAATAGACGGCGAAATGACTTGCATCATTATTAATTCGTTGTGCTAACCAACCAGTTTCAGACTCGGTAAATACTTGTTCACTCCAACAGCCTTTGGTAAGTACTTGCTTGAGATTTACATCTTCATGAGGTGATATAATAAGTCCATTACTTGGCACTAATCGTACTAAATGATGAAATTGTTTTTGAATAGAATTTAGATCATCAAAAATATCAGCATGATCAAATTCTAAATTGTTCATGATAAGTGTTTTAGGGCAATAGTGCATGAATTTTGATCGCTTATCAAAAAATGAACAATCATATTCATCCGCTTCAATCACAAAAAAGTTACTTTCTCCTAACCTTGCGGAAACATCAAAATTACCCGGTACTCCACCAATAATAAAACCTTGTTGATAACCTTGTTTTTCTAAAATCCAGTTGACCATCCCTGCTGTTGTGGTTTTACCATGTGTGCCTGCCACGGCAATGACCCAGCGATCTCGTAAAACGTTATCATGCAACCATTGCGGTGCTGAAATGTAAGGGATATTATTATCTAATATATACTCAATACAAGGATTGCCCCTTGATAATGCGTTACCAATAATTACTAAATCTGGTATAGGATTGAGTTGCGATGGATCATAGCCTTCAATGATATCAATATTTTCTTTTTTTAAAAGGGTGCTCATTGGAGGATATACATTTTTATCTGATCCTGTTACTTTATGACCAAGTGAACGAGCTATTAATGCAATTCCTGCCATAAATGTGCCGCAAATTCCAAGAATATGAATACGCATTTTTAGTCCTTAATTTTGTATAAAATTTTGTAGGTAAAAATATCTCATTTTTATCAATATTATTTCAAATAATCATTTTATGTAAATTTGAAACAATTTAATAATTATAATCGATTTTTCTTGCTTAAGCGATAGGCCACAAATGCCTAATTAATAATTTAACAGCTTGATTACCTCGAAATTCATCAACATCTAAATGGTAAACAATTTTAACTTTTTTTATGGAATGATCTGGCCACTCAAGTCGGTTGACATTAAACGCAATACCTTCAATAAGTATGCTACTATTTACGGGTTCTAATAGTAGTTTTAAATGTTTGTCTGCTAATAATCTTTGTTGGTGAATAACAAATTCACCATCAAAAATTGGTTCAGAAAAACCTTCTCCCCATGGTCCTGATTCTTTTAGCAGCTTAGCTATAGAATAGGTAAAATCTTGTTTATCTACTTCACCATCAGTTTCAATAACCTGATTTAATGTATTTGAATTTAATCGGTTAACTAAAAGAGAATCAAAACATTGTCTAAAATAGGCTAAATTTTCTTCGCGTATTGTTAAACCTACAGCCATTGAATGACCACCAAAACTGACTAAAAGATCAGGGTGCATTTGATCTAATTCGTCAAGTAGATCGCGTAGATGAACACCTTGAATAGAACGCCCAGAACCTTTTAAAAAACCATTTTGTGCTGAAGCGAATGAAATAACTGGTCGGTAATATTTATCTTTTAAACGAGCTGATAATATACCGATAATCCCTTGATGCCAATCAGGATGATAAACAACTAAAGAATTTGGAATAGAAATATTTTGCTTTTCTATTTCCTCAACAAATGCTAAGGCTTCTTTGTGCATAGCCTGCTCAATTAACTTTCGATCACTATTGAGATTATCAAGATCAGTTGCTTTATTAAGCGCTATATCATAGTTATCACAAAGTAATAATTCAACGCCAAGTGACATATTATCCATTCTTCCTGCAGCATTTAATCTTGGTGCAATATAAAAGGCGAGATCTGTAGAGGTAAAGGAAGAAGGGTCTTTTTTGGCTATATGTAATAATGCTTTGATTCCTTCACAGCAATAATTTGAGCGTATTCTTTTCACACCTTGGTGAACTAATATACGGTTATTATGATCAAGTTTAACTACGTCAGCAATGGTACCTAATGCCACTAAATCTAATAAATTAGCAATATTATATTCGATCAAATTTTTGTTAGAAAACCAATTTTCTTGTCGTAATTTAGCGCGCAACGCTAACATAAAATAAAATGTTACACCAACACCAGCTAAGTGTTTAGATGGAAAAGAACAATCCGGCAAATTAGGATTAATTATCGCATCGGCATTTGGCAATTGTTCGGGACATAAATGGTGATCAGTAATAATTACTGTCAAGTTAGCTTGCTTAGCAAATTCAACTGCATCAACTGCTGAAATACCATTGTCTACCGTAATAATGAGATCTGTTTTTTGTAAAATAGCTTTTTCAACGACACTTATACTTAAACCATAACCATCTTCAAAACGATCTGGAATAATATAATCAACAAATTGGCATCCCATTGCTTTTAGCGCTTTAACAGCAAGAGCGGTACTCGTCGCACCGTCGGTATCAAAATCACCAACGATCATAATACGTTTATTACTCACCATTGCTGTATAAAGAATTTCAACTGCATTATCGATACCATATAACTTATCATAATTACATAAATTTCGTGTCGTATAATCAAGCTCTTGCATGCATGTGATACCACGCAGGGCAAAAATTCTCCGCAATAATAATGGGATATCTTTTGACAACTCTGGAAGTGATTCTGGTAATTTACGATGTAGTAGTTTATTCATATTCTTAATGTTAGCATTATGCTAACATGTATCTTCACATTAAGCTTAAATTTTAATTTATTATAAATTTGCTACAAATTAATTGGTTGATTTTTTGGCTAAAATATCAATTAATTTGTCTGCAGGTACATAACCTGAAACAAGTTGTCCATTTGGTAAAACAATCGCAGGTGTACCATTAATACCAAGCTGCCTACCTATGTTAAATTGTTGGGTTACATAAGGTATCATACTATTTGCCGGAGAAATTGATTCGCCTTTATAGGCTTTTTCAAATGCCGATTTACGATCAGCCATACTCCAAATTGATTGCATATTTTTGCCTATCTCACTATCAGCGCCAGCACGAGGAAAAGCAAAATAGTGTACTGAAATACCCACATCTAGATATTGGTTAATATTTTCGTGCAGTAATTTGCAGTAATGGCAGGTATAATCAGTAAATACAAAAATGATATATTTTTCATTTTTCGCTTTGTAAACAATGGCATCTTTTTCAATTGATTTTATTAGGTTTAAATTGTTATTATTCGCAATATTTTCAGGTTCGTTACCTTCAAAGTTGTAAATAGGACCTTGTGTTAAGTATTTACCATCATCGGAAACATAAAATAGACCGTCGGGGGTCATCACATTTTTTAATCCATTGACTGGACTATTTGAAATTTTAAAATCTTTGTCTTCATAACCTAATTTTTTCATTGTATTGGAAATATCATTGTTGCTTGCCAGTAATGGCGTTGTAATTAATGCAATACTTAAACCTAAAATTAATTTTTTCATTTAATTATCCTTATTTTGTAAGCTTTAAGCTCGAGGATGATGTTTACTATGTAACTGTTTTAATCTTTCTGTAGCGACATGTGTATATATTTGTGTTGTTGACAAACTACTGTGCCCCAATAGCATTTGAACAACGCGCAAATCTGCACCGTGATTAAGCAAATGCGTTGCGAAAGCATGGCGAAGAACATGAGGAGAAAGTAATTCAACATTTATATCAATTAGTATCGCATAATATTTTATTCGATGCCAGAATGTCTGTCGTGTCATTTTTTTGCCTAAGCGACTTGGAAAAAGTACATCTACAGGCCCATTTTTTAATAGATCATCGCGAGCATATTTAAAATAATACTCAAGCCAATAAATTGCCTCTTCGCCGAGTGGCACTAAACGTTCTTTATTGCCTTTACCTACTACTCTTACTACGCCTTGACGCAAACTAATATCGCTGATTTCTAAATTAACTAATTCGGAAACACGCAAACCTGTTGCATAAAGAACCTCTAACATTGCTTTATCACGAAGTTCGATTGAATCTTCAATATTGGGTGAATTAAGCAAGGCTTCAACTTGTGATTCAGTAAGATCTTTAGGTAGCTTCTTTGCTAATTTTGGTGATGAAAGAACGGCGGTTGGATCATCGTTGCGGTAATTTTCTTGATATAAATATTGAAAGAAACGTTTAGTAGCACTAAGCAAACGAGCGGAGCTGCTGGTTTTATAACCATCATTAACTCGTTGCATTAAAAAATATTGTAAATTATGTGTTTCTGCTGTAAGGAAGCTGACATCTTGCTGTTGTAGTGATTGACTAAGTGATAATAAATCAAGTTTGTAAGAATCAATCGTATTTTCAGCTAAATTACGTTCTAACCATATTGAGTTTAAAAACTGTTCAATGAGATTTTTATTTTGTAGTGAGGCATTTTTTTTAGGCACTATAAAGTTATCTCTGCTGATATTTATTTTTTCATATTATATATCAACTCTGCTTAGGTTGCATTTTTAATAAAATGATTTAATTAGTAACAATAGGAACTATAGGAAATCTTGTTTAAAAATAAAATTCCGCCAATGTTGATTGACGGAACGATAAAACAGATAATAGGAAAAGCTTTTTTCTCTAATTATAACCAACTATATTATAACTATAAATAATTGGTTAATGTTAATCAATTTCCTAATTCAAGATCAATAATTTCAATACTATCTTTACCACCATAAATATCATACCAAGGTGTTGCATATTGTTTTAATATCTTATTGAGATGCTCAACATTTTCACGACCAGTTTGATCTAGCCAAAGTTTTAAACCTTCTTTACCGCCATTAGCATAGGCTGCAATACCTTCAAACCATGTTGCTCTCCCTCCAAGGATGCCGCTATATTTGGCGCCATTTTCACCGGCAAAAATAAGTTCTTGGTGGAAGGTCTTTGTTGGTACACCAGCACTTAAATATATAAAAGGGCGGGTTGCTACTTCACTTGCTTGTTTAAAATAGTCAGCAGCTTGTTTTTGTGTGTAAACAACTACATTGTTGTCGTTAAAGCCTTCTACATTCTTAAACAATACGGGAACTTCGAGTTTTAAAATATCAATATAATACTGTTCTTTAGTAAACTCTTTTATCGTATTGATGACTTTTTGAGGTTTGATTTTTGCAAATTCAGGACTTTTATCATCGGTTATCACGTTATCATATACAATCGGTTCAACAAATACAGGAATATCAGCAGCTCTAGCTTCATTGCCTAAACGTTCTAAAAAAGCATGTTTTTTGTCTAAAATATCTTGAGGATCATCCGGATTATAATAAACCAATACTTTTGCGGCATCGGCACCTTTTTTTATTAGGCGTTGTAATGAATCCTCAGGCAAAATATCGGGTAATCGTCCTGGAGTATTGGCATCATATCCTGTTTTTTCGTATGACATGATTAATCCAGCATTGCTATTTTTAGCTGCCATGCCTTTAAAACCATATTCTTCATCTAACAAAATTGCACTAACATATTTAGTTAATTCTTGAGAAACAAGTTCTTTAAATTCATACACCATATCGATATGATAACGATCTTTTCCAACAGCAGATTCCATCATTTTAACCATTGAACCACGTTGATCAATCGCTAATGCTGCAATAATACCATCTTGATTTGATAATTGTTTCATGCGCGTGAATTTACCACGAGTAATACGTTTTATAGCCATTTTGCAACTCTCCTTTAAGAATAAAATCTTCTCATTGTAGGTTTTTGCTTGCTTGTTTATTAATCATTTGGTGCTGGTTTTATCTATCCCCATCATTTGTTATATTTCATTTTTATTTTTACTATTTTTTGAAAAAAACTTATGATTATCTTTTTTAGTTAATATTTTATTTTCCAAAAATTAGGGAATTCGTTATATTAATACACAATATTAAAGTTTAATGTAAATAATAATTTACAAGGATGATTATGCTGGACATAGTAACCACTACGCAGATACGCACATTAAACCATCAAGATTATAAAACATTGGCGCTTTCTGCATTAGGTGGAGCATTAGAATTTTATGATTTTATTATTTTTGTCTTTTTTTCAATAACTATTGGTTATCTCTTTTTTCCAAATGATATGCCAGCTTGGTTAAGTCAAGTTCAAACATTTGGTATTTTTGCTGCGGGATATTTAATACGCCCATTGGGTGGAATTATTATGGCGCACTTTGGTGATCTTTTAGGCCGAAAAAGAATGTTTACACTAAGCATATTGCTTATGGCATTACCCACATTATTTATAGGTTGTTTACCCACTTACACAAATATTGGTATTTGGGCTCCTTTATTACTTTTACTTATGCGCTTATGTCAAGGCTTAGCTGTAGGCGGTGAAGTCCCTGGAGCTTGGACTTTTGTTGCAGAACATGTACCGAAAAATAAAATTGGCTTAGCTTGCGGAATTTTAACAAGTGGTTTAAGTCTAGGCATTTTACTTGGTTCATTAGTTTCAACTGCGATGAATAAATTTTTATCTTCTGAACAGATAATGGATTGGGGCTGGCGTATTCCATTTATTATTGGTGGTGTTTTTGGATTGATTGCGATGTATTTACGTCGTTGGTTAAAAGAAACACCAATTTTTCTTGAAATTAAAAAACGTAAACAACAAGAATTATCTAAAAAAATACCTGTTATTACGGTATTAACTCAATACTTGCCTCAAACCATTTTATCAATGCTACTTACATGGGTACTTTCTGCTGGTATCATGGTTATCATGCTCATGACGCCAATTTTGTTACAAAAACAGTTTGGTTATTCACCGATTGATGCGTTGCAGGGTAATATATTAGCAATTATTGGATTAATTATAAGCTGCACTTTCTATGGCATGATGATGGATAGATTTTCTATAGGTAATGTTTTGTTTATTGGATGTTTTATTGCAGCAATTATGATCATTATCTTTTATTTTTGGTTAGATAATCCTCATATTTTATTTATTACTTACTCGCTGACAGGATTTAGTATAGGTATAGTTGGTTCTTTTTCTTATTTTATGGTTAAAGTGTTTCCTGCGCAAATTCGTTATAGTGGAGTCTCGTTTTCATTCAATATGGCCTATGCTATTGCAGGAGGCATAACGCCTTTACTGATTTCATTTTTTAGTGATTTCGTCAGTAAAATGGCTCCCACTATTTATGTGGTTGGATTATTTTGCTTAGGCGCCTTCATTGGATTATTTTTATTAATCAATAATAATTGCCAGAAATATCTTGCTACAGACATGAAATAAACGTAATTATTATCAATAATAAGGAACGAATATTTGTTACTCGTTCCTGTAAAATAAAAACATATTAGCGTTGTCTTCAAAATTACTTAAACTTTATCTTTTTTAAATAGCTAAATATTTGTTGATTTTCTTACATATCCATTAAAGTCATATCACTTTTTGCGGCTTTATTAATTACCAAACGGCATAGAATCCTGAGATATTTTTTACAAAAATATAATCTAACAAATGAATAGTTATACAAATACCACATAGTAATTACACTGCTGTAGAAATAATTATTCTTTTATAAATTTGTGAAATTACTCATATTTTTTCAAAATAATTCGTTTAGAATGATAATCAATTATATTTTAACTTTAAAATTATTTAGGAGAAAAATATGAAAGCTGCTGTTATCAAACAAGAATGCGATGGACAAGTCGAAATTAAAGATATCCCAGTTCGTCCTTTAGAAGAGGGAGAGGCACTTGTTGACGTTGAATATTGTGGTCTTTGCCATACTGATCTCCATGTTGCAGCAGGGGATTTTGGTAAACAACCTGGACGCGTTATAGGACATGAAGGTGTAGGGATTGTGACTAAAGTTGCCCCAGATGTAAAAAGTCTAAAAATTGGTGATCGAGTAAGTATTGCATGGTTTCATGCAGGTTGTGGTACTTGTGAATATTGTATTTCTGGAAATGAAACATTTTGCCGCAGCGCATTAAATTCAGGTTATAGCGTAGATGGAGGTATGGCAGAACAGTGCATAGTTAAGGCTGATTATGCGGTTAAAGTGCCAGAAGGGCTTGATCCAGCACAAGCAACAAGTGTAACTTGCGCTGGTGTGACTACTTATAAGGGTATTAAAGTGGCTGGTACTAAACCAGGGCAATGGCTTGCTGTATTTGGTATTGGTGGATTAGGAACGCTCGCTATCGAATATGGTAAAAAAGTTTTTAATAATAAAATCGTTGCAATCAGTAATAGTGATAATCAATTAGAATTATGTAAAACACTAGGTGCTGATTTGGTCGTTAACCCTAAAAAAGTTGAGGATGTGGGAGATTATATTAAAGAACACACTGGAGGTGGAGTGCACGGTGCTGTTGTAACTTCTGTGACTAAAACAGCATTCAATCAAGCTATCAATTCAGTGCGACCTTTAGGGCGAGTGGTTGCCTTAGGTCTGCCTTCAGAAAATATGGATTTAAGTATTCCTAAAACAGTATTAGATGGTATTCAAGTTTTAGGTTCATTGGTTGGCACTCGTGAAGATTTAGCCGAAGCATTTCAGTTTAGTGCAGAAGGTAAGGTCGTGCCGATAGTTGAAAAAAGGCCATTGGAAGATATCAATGATATGATCGACGAAATGAAAGCAGGTAAAATTCGAGGTCGTATGGTTGTAGATATGAAAATGAAGAAGACTAAATAAGTTAACCTTAATTGTAATTCAAAAAGCTAGCTATATGCTGGCTTATTTTTATAAATAAAAATATTATTTATTTTATTTATTTAGTTTTTTATATAAACGATACTAATCTTCCTTGTGTTTTATGAATAATTCCCTATCATAACAAAATTTCGCCGTTAATTTTATATGTTTTAAGAGGAACTTTATGGCAGAGCACAATTTAGAGAATAACTTGCGCAAGGATCTTGGTTTAGTTTCTGCATTATCACTAGTTGTTGGAATGGTTTTAGGTGCAGGAGCTTTTATGAAACCACCATCAGTATTAGAAGTTACTGGTGATTATAATTATGCGCTATTAGCGTGGATAATAGGTGGCGCCATTTCTATTTGTGGCGGGTTAACACTTTGTGAATTAGGTGTAATGTTCCCAAAAACAGGAGGAATGCTAGTTTATTTAGAAAAAATATATGGCACCAAAATTTCTCATCTCTATGGTTGGATGATGACAGTTATTTTTGCTCCTTCATTAGTTGGAGCGTTGGTTGGATATTTTAGTTCAGTATTTTGTCTATTATTTAATATTGATGA
Organism: Gilliamella sp. wkB18; assembly: GCF_001690875.1. NCBI lineage: Bacteria > Pseudomonadati > Pseudomonadota > Gammaproteobacteria > Orbales > Orbaceae > Gilliamella > Gilliamella sp. wkB18. Next base: position 10,256 of record NZ_LZHM01000044.1, on the reverse strand, counting down.
TTCTTATACAATGGCGGTAAGTGCTGGTGTTTTGGGTTTTATTGCTTTTATTAATGCTATTGGTATTAGAGAGGCAGGTTATTTACAGACAATTGCTACTGTTTGTAAACTTATTCCTATATTGTTATTGGCTATATTTGGATTATGTGAAGGAAATGGCCAAGTCGCATTATTCACTGCTAGTGGTCAAGGTATTGAATCTTATGCTCCTTTTGCAGTAGCTATTCTCGCCACCCTCTTTGCTTATGATGGTTGGGCACAAGTTGCATCAGTAGCTGGTGAGATTAATAATCCATCAAAAATATTACCTAAGGCGATTATTTTTGGCATTATTTTTCTTGTTGTTGTTTACGCTTGTATTAATATTGCATTATTTAAGATTTTTCCTGTCCAAGAGATGATTTCACTAGGTCATGATGCATCATCTGTTGCTTCACAACGGATGTTTGGACATTTTGGCGGAAATTTAGTTGCTGTTGGTATTATGGTTTCGATTCTTGGCGGAATTAATGGATATATTATGACGTTATCTCGTACTATATTTAGTATGGCTGAGAGGGGAACTATTATTGGCGCGCGTTATTTAAGTACTATTGATGATGATAGCCGCTCACCTGTTAATGCGATTATTGTTTTAGTTATTTTTTCTTTCTTATATTCAACGCTTCTTGATGCAGACCGTTTATCAGAAATCTCAATGTTTTCAATTTGGGTATTTTATTTACTAACGTTCGTTGGAGTGATGGTTGCTCGTAAAAAATACCCAGAAGTACATAGGCCTTATAAAGTTATTGGTTATCCAATAATTCCCATCATTGCAATGCTAGGGGCTGCTTATGTTATTTATGGTATGTTAGTTTACCAAACCATAAATGGTATTGTTTCTATCGTACTGACTTTAATTGGTTTGCCAATATATTATTATTACTATGGTAAAAATAAAAATAGAGAGCTTTCTCTTGGTGAAATGAAAAAATATACAATAAAAAGAATGGTAATCATTGCAGTTTCAACAATTATTATTGTAAATTTGTTTGTTGCTTATGGTTTTTTTGTTAGCAACTAAAATTAAAAGAGTTTATGAAAAAATGCCAGGCAAATTGTCTGGCATAATATTTTTTATAAATGAGATAATGATTATTGACTCAATGTTCTCTTTGATGCTTTTTAGGTTTAAAGGCATAGTTGAATGTTACCAATAATGCAAAAATAGCAATAAAAATCCCCATTATAATATCTTTATTAAGCCATTTAGCCATATTACCTAAAATAATCCCAATACCACAAAAATCTACATCTGAAAAAGTTGTATTTGCAAAACCAAGTGATCCTAAAACAGGTAATAAAAGAACTGGTAAAAATGTCACTAATAAACCATTAGCGAATGCGCCAAGCATTGCACCTCGGCGACCGCCCATAGCGTTACCAAATACACCTGCTGTGGCACCACAAAAGAAATGAGGAACAACACCAGGTAATATAAGAACGAAATCTAATTGCCCTAAAAAAAATAGTCCAACTAAGCCACCAAGGAAACTAAATAAAAATCCAACAAGCACAGCATTAGGGGCATATGGAAATACTACGGGACAATCAAGAGCTGGTTTTGCATTAGGTACTAATTTTTCTGAGAAGCCTGTAAATGCAGGTACAATTTCGGCCAGAATTAATCGTACACCTTGAAGAATAATAAATACACCGGCAGCAAAGGTAATCGCTTCTATAATCGCATAAACTAAATAATTTTCACCGCTACTTAGTTCTTTTTCGACATAAGAAGAACCAGCAAATATGGCTAAAATGAGATAAATAACCATCATTGTTAATGAAATTGAGATTGAACTATCTCGTAAAAAACTTAGATTCTTAGGTAAATTCATATCTTCTGTTGATCGAGATTTTTTACCTACAGCTTGCCCAATCCAGCCAGCTAATACATATCCTAAAGTACCAAAATGACCAAATGCGACATCACTATTACCCGTAATTTTATGCATGTGAGGTTGTGCTAAAGCAGGGAAAAATGCCATGATGAGTCCCAGAACTAACGAACCTGTGAATACAAGTTGCCAGCCACCAAATCCTGCTACAGTTAAAATAATACTAATCATACAGGCCATATAAAAAGTATGGTGTCCTGTCAAAAAGATAAATTTTAAACGAGTAAAACGCGCAACGATAATATTGGCAACCATGCCAAATGCCATAATTAATGCGGTTGCTGTACCATATTGTTCTAACGCCATAGAAACAATTGCTTCATTATTAGGAATAATTCCTTGTAATTTAAAAGCCTGTTCAAACATGCTCCCCAATGGAGTAATCGCACTGATTAGAACTGTTGCTCCACCACCTAATACCAAAAATCCGAGAATCGTTTTAATAGTTCCTTTAATCGTATCAGCAAATGGCTTTCGTTGAATCAATAATCCAATCATAGCAATAAGACCAACTAATACAGCAGGAACCTTTAAAATATCAACAATAAATTTTACTATTTCTTGAATCATAGCAATACCTCATGATTTAATCAGCTTTTAGCAAAATGCTCAACGAGTTTTGATTCTAGATCGTTGATATCAATAATATTGCTTAGTACGACTAATTTATCTGCAGGGATTCCTGAGCTAGTGGCTAAATCTTTTGTCATAACAAACAGATCGGCTTGATCTGGTGCTATAGACGCAAGATCTGCATGCGTAACTTCAGCATCAACATTTAATTTTTTTAGTACTTTTTTAATATTCATTTCTACCATAAAACTACTACCTAAACCTTGACCACAAACAGCCATAATTTTCATATCTTTTTCCTTTAGTTAGTCTTATTAAATTTAATAACGATTAATTATTGATAGAATTTGTTCACGATGTTGGGCATTAAAAATTGTCTGAATATCGTTTACTTCAGTAAACAATGTTGCTAATTGAGTTAACATTTCTATGTGACTTGTATTATCAATTGCAGCTAATAATGTAATTAAATATACGGGGTCATTATCAGCTGAGTTGAAGTTGACACCGTGTTTCACAACTAACATGGATAATCCTAACTGATTCACACCTTGCTCAGGTCTGGCATGAGGCATAGCAATACCTGGAGCCAACACATAGTAAGACCCCATTGTTTCATGCGATTTAAAAATTGCCTCAATATAGTTAGGGGAAATAGTATTATTAGTTAATAAAGGCGATGCACAAAGCTGTATAGCTGCTTTCCAATCACTAACAGAATCAACAACATTTACTGTTTGTTGTGTTAAATATCTTGCGAGCATTTTCTCTCCATTAAAATATTTATGACAATTTATTAAATAAACTATCATATGGTTTAAACATAGCCACCTATAAGATAATAGAAATGTGATAGCGCTATCAAACTTGAATGAAATTTTATTTATTTTGTGATTTAGATAACATTTTTAATGAATTAATCAAAAATAACCCTATTAATAAAATAATATTATCTAAAAAATTGTCATTTAAAATAATAGGCTATTGGCGTTCACATTAATTTATCGCTAGCTTGATGATGGTTAAAATCAACATTCCTTAGATACTGCTTAGCTCAGATTAAATTAGGATAAAAAATGCAAAGTGTAAAAAAGCGAAGAAGTACAGGGCAGATTACTTTATTCGATGTGGCTAAATATGCAGGTGTGGGCACTATGACTGTGTCTCGTGCTTTACGCACTCCTGGAAGAGTTTCAGATAAACTTCGCAAAAAGATTCAAATTGCTATTGATGTGTTAGGATATAAACCAAATGTGGCAGCGAGTTTGTTAGCCTCTGCATCGGCTAACCCAGTTATTGCGGTTATAACCACAAAAATCCATGATCATTCTGCTCAAATCTTACTTGATGCATTACAAGCAAGTTTAACTAAACAAGGATATACAATATTGTTTGTTGAATCTGACTATTATTATAAACGAGAATCACAGTTGCTGGATAATCTATACAATTATAACCTTGAAGCAATATTGTTATTTTATGTCGAAAATGACGCTATTATTGAAAACATTAATTTAAAAAAAATGATTCCAATTATGAATATTGGTAAGCGAGATGATATATCAGCAGATGCTTACGTAGGGTTAGATAATAGTTTGGCAATGTATATGTTAACCGAACATATAATAAAAAAAGGTTATCAAAATATTGGATTACTCTGTGCTAGCCATCAAAATTTTCTTTTTCAACAACGTTTACATGGCTGGTATAAAGCAATGTTAGATTATCATTTACCTACTCACCGAGTTATCAATGCTGCTCTACCTCCCAACTTTAGTACTGGAAGTTTATTACTTTCCGATATACTGTTAAATTGGCCTGAAATTAATGCATTAATTTGCACTACAGATGAATTAGCATGCGGTGTGCTTTATGAGTGCCAACGGCGACATATCCGAGTACCTCACCAATTAGCTGTTAGTGGATTTGGTGATAACGAGTTTAGTCAATTCAGTTTTCCTCCTTTAACAACGGTATCTTTACCGTCTGAAAAAATAGGAGAATATCTAGCGAGTCAATTATTAAATAAGTTAAGAGGTGAAACTCATTGTCATAAGCCAGATTTGTCTGTGTTAGTTCCTACACTTCGTTTAAGAACAAGCAGTTAGTTATTATTGGATGGATTTTGAGTATGCCTCTAATTTACTAGTAAGTAACTCTAAAAATAATGAATAATTGCATCAGGTTATGGCTATTTTATTTAAATTTATTTGCCAAATAAGATATATGTCAATGCTAAGCCTTCTATCTTGATTTTTTACAGGGAACTTGTCAAAGAGTAAATACTGAACCCAAAGGCACCAATTTTCCGTAAGCTATAGTAATAAAAGGAAGAAAGATTTTTAAAATGTCAGAAAATAGGTAGTGGTCGGCGAGAGAGGATTCGAACCTCCGACCCACTGGTCCCAAACCAGTTGCGCTACCAAGCTGCGCTACTCGCCGTTAGGAAGCGCATGATACTGCGCTTCCTAAAAAGTGTCAAGACTTACCACGAAAAATTATGCTTTTTATTTCCTTATTTTGATAAAGGAGCGGGTGTTTTACCAATACGTTGATAAAATTCAACAACAAAACCCTCATAACTTTTATTAGCAACCGCCTCTCGAATTTCTGCCATTAAGCGTTGATAATAGCGTAAATTATGAATAGTATTTAACCTAGCGCCTAAGATCTCACCACATTTATCTAAGTGATGGAGGTACGATTTAGTATAATTTTTACACGTATAACAGTCACAATATGGATCAAGAGCCGAGGTATCATCTTTATATTTAGCATTACGAATTTTAACTACACCATTTGTCACAAATAGATGACCATTACGTGCATTACGGGTTGGCATTACACAGTCAAACATATCAATACCACGGCGTACGCCCTCTACTAAATCTTCAGGTTTACCTACACCCATTAAATAACGAGGCTTATCAGCAGGCAATTGTGGGCATGTGCCTTCTAAAATGCGATGCATATCGGCTTTAGGTTCACCAACGGCAAGTCCTCCAACAGCGTATCCGTCAAAACCGATTTCAGTTAATCCTTTAATAGAAATATCACGTAATTCTTGGTGTATACCTCCTTGCACAATGCCAAAAAGCGCATTTTTATTGCCTAATTCGTCAAAACGCTGACGGCTACGTTTTGCCCAACGTAATGACATCTCCATTGATTTTTTAACATAGTCCCATTCGGCTGGAAAGGGGGCACATTCATCAAAAATCATCACAATATCTGAACCAAGATCATATTGGATTTCCATTGAAATTTCAGGAGATAAGAAAATTGAATCACCATTAATAGGATTACGGAAATAAACACCTTCTTCTTTAATTTTTCGGATATCGCCAAGACTAAAAACTTGGAATCCACCTGAATCAGTTAAGATTGGTCCAGGCCATTGCATAAAATCATGTAAATCTCCATGTTTACGCATAATTTTTTGTCCAGGTCTTAGCCATAAATGAAAGGTGTTGCCAAGTAATATTTGTGCGCCTGTTGCAGCCACTTCTTCTGGCGTCATGCCTTTTACTGTGCCATACGTGCCAACAGGCATAAATGCTGGGGTTTCAACAATATATTCGACGCCACGACGTTCGAATTTCATACGTCCTCGACGAGCTAGCCCGTCAGTATTGCCTAGTTCAAATTTCATTTTTTTGTTAACCTCTTGCGACCAAATAAACAGTTTGGCACAAATTAATTATTACCATAATACATTTTGTATCAACAAATTGACCATCTAGTTTATCGTTCCTAGCTTAGATAGACAACTTTTAGAAAGGATTAAAACATTTTAACCCATGTTATTTCATTATTATCATGTTTAATAGCGTGCTCACCTATCAGTTGTCAAAAACAAAATAATCAAACTTTATTAATTATATCAGTACAAAAAATCATCAAAACAAGTTGTTTTAGCAATTAGTTAACAAGCATTCCTAATTGGCTAACTAAAGCTTAATCAGAGTTAATTCGATGCATTTTTCAGAAAGCCAATAATATTAAATAGAAATATTACTCATCGTTCTGCTTAGCAATAAACATAGCATCACCATAGCTAAAGAATCGATACAGCTCTTTTACGGCTTGTTGATAAGCGTTCATAGTATTTTCATAACCAGCAAAGGCTGAAACTAGCATAATTAATGTTGATTCAGGTAGATGAAAATTTGTGATTAATGAATCGACTACATTAAAATGATAACCAGGATAAATAAAAATTTGTGTGTCACCAAAAAATGGTGTGATGCAGCCAGTTTTTTGAGCGGCGCTTTCTAGCGCTCTAACAGATGTTGTGCCAACAGCAATGACTTTATTTCCACGAAATTTACAAGTTAGAACTGCATCTACTACTGATTCAGGAACTTCAGCATATTCCGCGTGCATAACATGTGATTCAATATTTTCAACTCTAACTGGTTGAAAAGTGCCAGCACCAACGTGTAAAGTGACAAAAGCGATTTCTGCGCCTTTTTCTTTCAGTTTTGCTATTAAAGGATCATCAAAATGCAGACCAGCTGTAGGAGCAGCAACAGCGCCTGGCACTTTACTATAAACAGTTTGATAAACCTCATGATCTTGCTCATCATCTGGGCGATCGATGTAAGGAGGGAGCGGAATATGCCCTATTTTATTCAAAATACTGAGTACATCATTCGGAAATTGCAATTCAAATAAGGTATCATGCCGAGCTAACATGGTTACTCTGATTGGTTCATTTTCTCCTAATAACAATTCTGTTCCTGCTTTAGGCGATTTTGATGCTTTAATATGGGCAAGTGCTCGGTTATTATCTAATAATCTCTCAATTAGTATTTCAATTTTTCCTCCCGACATCTTTTTACCATATAGGCGAGCAGGAATCACTTTTGTATTATTAAAAATCAGCAAATCACCAGGATTGATTTTCTCAATAATATCAGTAAATACACCATGTTCAATTTTGCCGGTATTACCATCAAGAGATAAAAGTCGGCAGCTACTTCTTATTTTAGAAGGATGCTTTGCTATAAGTTCTTTCGGAAGCGTAAAATTAAAATCGGATAGTTGCATAATTATAAACCTTAAAAATGAAGAACTAGTCTAAATGCCATAAAATAAGTAAGCAAGCAATTATTTATTGATTATTATCAAAGTTAGTTTAAAATTCGTTTCGGTTAACTGACGTTATCAAAAAAATCAATTATTATTTATATAAGGAAAATAGTATGAAAAAACATTCAAAAGCCTTTTTTGCTGTACTTCCTTTAGTTGCTTCAATGTCATTAGTTGGCTGTAACAGCATGGGCTTTGATGATTATGCTAATTTTGGGATGAGAGGTATAAAAGCTGCAACTCTTAGTGATAATGAAGTGAAAACGTTGAGTGCCAAATCATGCGCTCAAATGGATGCTAAATCAAGAATTGCCCCAGCAAACAATGCTTATACTAAACGATTAAGAAAGATTAGTAAAACACTTGGTAATAATTTAAATGGAATACCAATTTCATATAAAGTATATCTTACAAAAGATGTTAATGCATGGGCAATGGCTAATGGATGTGTTCGTGTTTATAGTGGTCTAATGGATATGATGACTGATAATGAAATTCAAGGCGTTTTAGGGCATGAATTAGGTCATGTTGCTTTAGGTCATAGTAAAAAAGCTATGCAAGTTGCTTATGCAACTGAGATTGCTCGTGATGCAGCTGCTAGTTCTGGAAATGCTGCAGTAACTACACTATCTAAATCTAAATTAGGAGCTTTGGCTACAGCAGTTGTTAATGCTCAATTCTCTCAGACCCAAGAAAAAGAAGCTGATAACTATTCTTTTGATCTCTTAGTTAAGAAAAAAATTAATCCTGCAGGGCTTGCAACAGCTTTCGATAAGTTAGGTAGTGGTGATACATCATTATTAAGTAGTCATCCATCCTCATCATCACGAGCAGCAAATATTCGTAAAAAAATTGCAGATTTGAAAAAACTAACAGAATTGAAGAAATAAATACTGTAGACTAAGTTGAAAGGCGCCACTACGGCGCTTTATTTATTTTCAAATGAATGGTTAAAATAAATTTACTTTAGTAAGTTGCACTTTCTTAAATTAACTTATTAATCTGCTTTGACTAAACATTTTAAATAATTTGACTTAACTATTAAATTAATAGTTATGGTTTAATCCTTATCTTTATTGTTATCAAAACATTAATAATTTATTAAATTATTTCTCAAAAGTTAATATTCAAATAATCCGAAACACATAATGTTGCTATATTACTAGTTAATAATGAACTAGTTTAAATCAATTTAAACTTTCAATCTTTTTAAAGAAAAAAATAAAATACCTTTGCAAAATTGTATATTTAAAACGCTAATTCCTTATATTTTAAAATATAAGTGTTAATTATAATAATTATTGAATATTTGTAATGATAAATGTATTATTACGAAAATTTTTTGATAATTTAGTTTTAAATAATTTTTATTTCGTAAATTATCTTAAAATTAATTGTTCGGACATCGATCACCTTTATAGGCATTGACTAGTATTTAAACCAATACCTACCAAATGGTTTTTGATAGTTGCTATAAATCATCAATTCATTGTTTATGACGATGAAGTAATTATTATATAAATTGTGGATGCATTAATGGAAGTTGCTACATCAATTAACTGATAGATAGATTGTTATCGTTACTTACAGTGGTTTAGAGTTAATTAAAAAAGCAATTGACATTAAGGTAAAGGAAGTAAAAGTAATGAAAAAACATAACTGGACTCGGCATTTGCCTTGCCTAGGCGTAAGTGCTGCTTTTTTACTTAGTTCAAATACTATTTATGCTGGCACGCACTATGTACCTAAACTAAATGTTATTCGGGATGAATTTAATACAGAAGAGAAGCTTAATCTCAGTATTTATAACCCAAAAGTTAAGTTAACATCCGATGGGTTATTTACCACTCCAATGGGGCTTTATGTCTACACCAACTATCCCACCAAAATAGCCGAATATCAAATTACAATTTACCGACAATCGGACGTGGATAATCAATATCCATTAAAGACATTGCGTTTTAGTGATATTAGTCCTTATGAAGCGGTATTATGGAATGGTGATACCGATAATGGTGAGCCGTTATCGATTGATACAGAGTATAAAGCGGTTTTAACTACGATTAGTCATACAGGATTAAAAGATAATGTTTATGCGGTAATGTTTCGTACTTTGGGTCATGGCGTGACTCAAGAAAGTGATTTTATTGCTTATACTAAACCCAATGTTGAAGCTGATTTGGTTAATAACGGAGCGTTATTTTACGGTCAATTAAAATCCGACAGTACGATTCCTGGATTTGGGCAAAGTCGTATTGATCATCAAGGTATAGTTGCCTCAGCTCAAGATCGTAAGGTAGTAATACAAATGAGCGGTCTGAACGATAAGAAAGAAGTCATGCTAAATGGTCAGCGATTGGTGGTGGATAATCATGGTCGAGCCATGCGTGAGCTGATTTTGTCTCCTGGTGAATATGAATTTAATTTAAGTTGGCAAGATGAAGAAGGTCAACGCCAATCTCAAAATGAGAAGTTGGTTGTTGAACAAGAAGACGATATTTTTTACGTAGGTATTGTGGATATTACTTATGCACAAAATAATGTGACAGGAGAAGGTAAAGCCATATTAGAAGAAGCTGACAGTCATCATTACAGCGGCAAGGGCAGTTGGGATGGTCGGGTTGCATTTTATTTAAAAGCCAACAAGGG